>SUST01000002.1 GCA_015063285.1 Thermoplasmata archaeon | reverse complement strand
GTAACACAGTGGCTATGTGGCGGACTGCAGATCCGCATACGGGGGTTCGATCCCCTCTCCCGACCCCATTTGTATTTTACAAAAAGTAACTTGCATGCAGATACGCCCGCATCGTACCCGGGTAACTACCCAAAAAAAAATCTGTGAGAATGTGTTTGAAAAGGTGTCTGTCAGCGTATCGGTGAGATACGCTGACAGCACAGTTAAGTTTACAGCCAGGATCGTTCAATCGGCTCAGCCGACTACGGTGAGCCTTTCCAACAGACTGTTAACCTGCGATGAACTCAGACCCAAATAATCAGTACAATACTGATAAGCGGCTTTTTGAGTATCGATCTTGCTCACATCGATCTTGGACCAATCCATGTGGAGGATGTTGTCGATATTGTCATAGTTGGCTATCAGATACATGTTCCTGTCGTAGGTTCCGCTTATGATGTATTTGTATTCCTTGCTGTCCGGATCGATGTTGTAAAGGTTGCAGAATGCTCTGGCCTCGCACTCCATCATCTCTTCGGGACTGCATCCGCAGAGGGCCTGAAGCAACAGGACGACGAAACCTGTCCTGTCCCTTCCCACATTGCAGTGAACGAGGTAAGGTCCATCGTTATCGATAATGGACTGGAGAACATCGATCGTCTTCTCCTTCTGCTGGAAATAGAGGTAACCCATGGATGGGGCCACGTACTTTCCGTCCTTGCAAAGGTCGATGCAATAGCCTTCATACTTCGATATTGCGCTCTGTACCGATGTATCGCTGAACGAGAGTGCAATGACATAATTGATGCTGTTCTCTTCGGCCAACTGGTTAACGTATGGTACCCTGGCCTGCTTTGCAGGATCCGAAAGGGAACTGAATGACCTGTACAGAACTCCAGGTGCGATGTTTCCTCCGGTAACCTCATAGAAGTTCGCAAAGACCTCTGTTGAGGGGAAATCGTGGATATCTTGGGAGTATTCTACATTGTAGTCGGGCGTATTCTTATATCTCTGTGACTCGCCTGTGTGGACTAGTTTTATCTGACTGCCCTCTTCGGCTTTTATGAGCATTCCTATGCATCCGACGGAAACGAGCCCATCATCCTCGACGTTCACGAATATATCGAACATAAGGATTCCCAAGTAAGACTTGAGCATGATGGCTCCGGTGTATGTATCGGTCTCTGTAATTATGGTGAACTCGGCACCAAGATTCAAACCTGAATCGAAAATCTCTTGTGCACTCAGATCGAGCTTAGGTTGATTGTAGGAACTCAGGCCTATGACTTCGCCCGTGAATTCAATACTGTCTTCCTCAGATGGATAAACCACCCAAGTATATGCCATCGATAGAACGACTGCAACTACTGCTATGGTCAGAATCTCTTTCTTCCCAACTTTCATGCGTTCCGAACCGTTATCCTTATTTTATAAAAACAACTATAATTGCATAATTTCGAAAGTCAGATTAATGCAGTTTTGACAATAATTTTCTACACAGAATGGATACAGACATCTGGTGCTGTGTTTGTCTGTTCCCGATCATATAGAAGTACGCGGAGCGAGGATCCATAATCTGAAGAATATCGATGTAGACATACCTTTGAACAAGATTGTCGGTATCGCCGGTGTTTCCGGATCGGGGAAATCGTCATTGGCGTTGGGAACGCTGTATTCTGAGGGTTCCAGGCGCTATCTGGAAGCTCTCTCCACCTACACGCGCAGACGCATGACACAGGCATCACGTTCAGAAGTGGACGATATACGTTACGTACCTGCATCCTTGGCATTGCATCAGCGCCCTGGTGTTCCCGGGATCAGGAGCACATTCGGAACGTCGACAGAACTCCTCAACAGCATAAGGCTGATATTCTCAAGATTGGCCAAACATAAATGTCCGAACGGGCACTATCTGGAGCCAAGTATCAATTATGCCGCGATGATCGAGATCCGCTGTCCGATATGCGGTGCTGAGGTACATCCCCCGAGCGCCGAGGAGCTGGCGTTCAACAGTGCCGGTGCATGCAGATCGTGCGGAGGGACAGGCGTCGTGCACGAGGTGGACGAAACCACACTGATTGATGAATCCAAGACCATAGATGAAGGTGCTGTTCTTCCCTGGCAGACCCTCATGTGGTCGCTTATGAAGGATATCGCCCGCGATATGGGCGTCCGCACCGACGTACCCTACAGAGAACTGACTGACAAGGAGAAGGATATCGTTCTCCACGGTGCTCCGGATAAACATCATCTCCTCTACTACAACGAGAAGTCGGGGAACGCCGGAGAGATGGATTTCACCTATTACAGTGCCGTGTACACGGTCGAGAACGCCCTATCCAAGGTAAAGGACGAGAAGGGCATGAAAAGGGTGGAAAGGTTCCTGAAGATGGGACCATGTCCCTTCTGCAAAGGGACCAGACTTTCCGAGGAGGCACGTGCCCCGCTGCTGAGGGGTCTGTCATTGGACAAAGTCTGCCAGATGTCCCTTTCAGAGCTGGAAGAATGGGTGAACGGAATACCTGATTCCATGCCGAACGACATGAAACAGATGGCAGAGAACATATGCGAAGCATTCCACGACACGTCTAGACGCCTTCTTGACCTTGGTCTCGGGTATCTTACACTCGACCGTCCGACATCCACGCTATCTACAGGAGAAAGACAGCGCACACAATTGGCCAGATCCGTTCGCAACAGGACAACAGGCGTCCTTTATGTTCTCGACGAACCGTCCATCGGATTACATCCGGCAAACATTGAGGGTCTTATTGGTGTCATGGACGACCTTGTCGCTGACGGTAATTCGATCGTTCTGGTGGACCATGACACGCAAGCATTATCCCATTCAGATTGGCTGGTGGAACTAGGTCCCGGTGCGGGTGCCGACGGAGGTATGGTCATCGCCGAAGGCACTGTGGACGATCTCGAGAAAAACAAGGATTCAAGGATCGGAAGATTCCTGAGGAACGGCAATCCTGGGCTTAGGAAAAGATCTTCGGCAGAAGGCATGTTCGATCTCGGCTCGATCGAAATGACTACAGGGTCCATCCACACGGTGAAACCTCTGAACATCAGGATCCCCAAAGGACGCTTCACAGTTGTCACTGGAGTCTCCGGAAGCGGGAAGACCACGATGGTCCTGGACAGCCTAATACCAGCTTTGGAGGCGCATATCCGCGGTACGGCACTTCCTGAACACGTCAGATCGGTATCCGCACCCGGCATCGGACAAGTGAAGCTCATCGATGCTACGCCCATAGGGATCAATGTCCGTTCCACAGTCGCCACTTACGCCAACGTCCATGACGAACTCCGTAAGGTGTTCGCGAAGACGGATAGAGCGAAAGAGATGGGCATCAAAGCGGGCGACCTCTCGTACAATACAGGAACGCTGAGATGCATGACATGCGACGGGACAGGATCGATAAGTCTGGATGTCCAGTTCCTTCCAGATGTGGAGATACCCTGCTCAGATTGTAACGGTTCGCGCTACGGCCCGGATGCTTCTAGGATAACAAGAATGAGAAAGGATGGAACGCTGCAATCCCTTCCCGAACTGATGGAGATGAGTGTCGACGAGGCTCTCGTCGCCTGCGATGACCTTAAAGTTGTCAAAGGCAGACTGAAATTATTGCATGACGTCGGGTTGGGCTACCTGACGCTAGGAGAGGCTACACCCGGTCTTTCCGGTGGGGAGGCGCAGCGCCTTAAACTGGCCAGCGAGATGTCACGCGGTCAGGAAGACACGGTCTTCGTATTCGACGAGCCTACGATCGGCCTGCATCCTTTGGATGTCCAGGTGCTGATGGGCATCTTCGATAATCTGATTGAAAACGGGGCCACCGTCATCGTGATAGAACATGATCTGGACGTCATCGGCAGTGCCGATTACATCATAGATCTGGGCCCCGGCGGAGGAGAGGAAGGGGGTACGGTAGTAGCCACAGGCACCCCTGATGAGATCTCCGAGAACCCCCGCAGCATCATCGGGAAGTACCTTAGGCTGTGAATTTGCTCAGAATTCGATTCCCTTCCTCGCATCGATCCCCTTATCCATAGGGTGCTTGATCAGCTTCATCTCCGTGATGAGATCCGCATACTCCTCTAGTTCAGGAGTGAGCCCCCTGCCGGTCAGAATGACCTCCACGTGTTTAGGCCTCTTCTTGAGAGATTCGATGAGTTCCTGAGAAGTGATCAGCCCCAGACGGACCGCGTTCATGGCTTCATCGAGGACTGCGACATCGTATTTCCCTGAACCGATCAATTCCTCGGACTTCTTCAGAGCCTCGTGAGCGGCATCGATATCGGGCTGTTTCGGATTCTTTCCGACGAAATGCGCCAGACCCATGGATATTACCGTTATCCTTTCAAGATCGGCGCATGCCATCTGCTCACCGTAACCTGCATCTGGCTTGAGGAATTGAAGGAACAGAACGTTGAGTCCCCTTCCTGAAGCCCTCAAGGACAAACCGAGAGCGGCAGTCGTCTTCCCTTTGCCGTTCCCAGTGTAGATCTGTACAAGCCCCAATTCATTGCGGATGTCGTCTTCCATGATACCAATTCTCAGAATCCGCAAGTACAGATTAAATCATGTCGGTTTGAACCCAGAAGATACGTAATGACGACTTGAAGTTTAAAAACCAAGGGAAAAGGATGCCAGGGAAATCCCTGGCTTGAAAGTTTCACTCCCACTCGATGGTGGCACAGGGTTTGGGAGAGAGGTCATACAGGACACGGTTTACGCCCTTGACCTCCGTCAGGATCCTCTGAGTGATCTTGTTGAGAAGGGGCCAAGGCACCTCCTCCACTGTGGCGGTCATGGCATCCTTGGTGTTGACAGCACGGATGACGACAGGCCAATCCCAGAGACGCTTTCCGTCCTTCACTCCGGTGGAACGGTAATCGGGGACGACTGTGAAATACTGCCATACCTTACCCTCGAGTCCAGCCTTCGCGAACTCCTCGCGGAGGATCGCATCGGATTCCCTGACAGCCTCAAGACGGTCGCGCGTGATAGCTCCGGTGCAGCGTACTCCGAGTCCGGGTCCGGGAAACGGCTGACGGTACACCATGTTGTCCGGGAGTCCCAGCTGCTTTCCGACCACGCGGACCTCGTCCTTGAACAGAAGCTTCACGGGCTCGACAAGTTCGAATCCGAACTTCTCTGGGAGTCCACCGACGTTGTGGTGGGCCTTGACTCCGTGACTCTCGAGGATATCAGGGTATATCGTTCCCTGACCAAGGAACTTGACGCCCTCTATCTTTTTGGCCTCCTCCTCGAAAACATCTATGAACTCCTTTCCGATGATTTTCCTCTTCTGCTCGGGATCCGATACTCCTGCCAACTTGTCCAGGAATCTGTCGGTAGCATCTACGTAGACAAGGTTCGCTTTCATCTGGTTGCGGAACACGTCGATGACCTGCTCGGCCTCCCCCTTACGAAGAAGTCCATGGTTAACGTGAACGCAGGTGAGGTTCTTGCCGATGGCTTTGATGAGCAGTGCGGCGACAACGGAAGAATCGACTCCTCCGGAGAGGGCCAATAGGACCTTTCCGTCTCCGATCTGCTTCTGCAGTGCGGCGACTTGTTCATTGATGAATGCTTCTGCGAGTTCAGGAGTTGTGATGCGCTCCATGGAATCCGGGCGTACGTTGCTGTCCATGAGATTACCTCGGTATGATGAGACGCGTCACGTATTATTTCTAAAAAATACTGTGGGCAATTATCCGAATAGAGAAGATTTGTTATCGCATATATTCAACTAAAAAATGGGGAAATTATGCATTTTATCGGTAACACGGACGATATTTGTAATTATTACCTATACCCCCATCCCCTATATCTAAATATACAAATTGATTCTCCGTGTTGAGTGAGTGAGATGGACCATTCCGCCGATAAACAAAATGGAGAAAAAACTGTTCTGATGTCCCCGATTTATCTTTCACCAGGCGGACGCAAGATAGTGGTTTTCGGCGGAGGAAAAGTCGCTCTGAGAAAATGTCAGCATTTCAAAGGATTCCACATAAAGGTGGTCTCGAAAGAGATACTGCCAGAATTATGCGCAATCGCTGATGAAGCCATTGAAGCGGACATCGATCCATCCACTGCTGCTCAATACATGAACGGTGCTGACATCGTCATAGCGGCAACATCAGTCCATGAACTTAACGATTCCATAAGGGACATCTCGATGTCCAAGGGGATAATGACCAATTCCGCGCACGGAGGCGGAGACGTCCTCATACCCTCGGTTCTCAAACGTCCGGGATATTCCGTTACAGTATCATCAGAAGGACGTGTCCCGGCATTCCCCCCATATGTCGTCAGGGCACTGGATGGATTCCTCGATCCTTCCTATGATTCAATGCTCGAACTCCTGGTGAGGATCAGACCTATAATTAAGGAAAAGATCGCAACACAACCAGAAAGGGCCAAGTTCCTTGCTGATGTTCTAGAAAATGAAAAGGTCTGGGGCCTTCTGAAGGACGGCAAAGAGGAGGATGCCTTCCAGACAATAATGAGTGAGGGCGGATTGCAATGATAGTCAGCATGCACATAACCCATTCCTCTGCAGGTGGGACGGAGGGATTGAACAATGTGGTTACGATTCTGGAAAAGACCGTTCCTGATTACATATCTGAAATGGATTTCGTGTCCGAGTATGTCGTAGTACGCACATGCAACCGTTTCGAGGTCTACACTGCCACCCAAGACAACCATTCTGTCATCGCTTGTCTGGAGAACTTGATTCGCTCCATCGTCCCATCGTCCAACATCTCATACATACTGGAAGACAAAGACAGCATCAAGCATCTATTCAGAGTGGTCTGCGGACTGGACTCACTGATCGTCGGAGAGGACCAGATTCAGCATCAGGTCCGCGAATGTTATTTCAAGGCCAAGGAAGAAGGGCATGTCGGAATGATGCTCGACCGTCTTTTCGAAAAGGCCATAATAGTCGGCAAGAGGGTGAGATCGGAGACAGAACTCAACAAAGGTGCAGTATCCGTCGGTTCCGCGTCAGTCGAACTTGCCGAATCCAAGATAGGGGATCTGAACGGAAAGGCCATCACAATATTGGGTGCCGGCGATATGGCCTCAGTCATTGCGAAGAATCTGATCGGAAAGAACATTGGCACCGTCTTTGTTTCCAACCGTACCTACAGTCGCGCTTTGGAACTTGCCAACGAGCTTGGCGGAAACGCGGTGAGTATGGACAGGATGAAGGATGCGATAGCTGATAGCGATCTTGTCCTCGTTGCCACAGGAGCACCCCACACAGTTGTCCACAAGCCTGTGATAGAGCGCGCCATGGCAATGCGTCCGAATAGAAAACTTCTGATCATAGACGTATCCATCCCCCATAATGTGGATGATGACATAGTAGACGTCCCCAATGTGGAATTGGACAACATGGACTCCCTGGAGACAATAGCCCAGAAGAACGTCGAACGCAGGATGAGCGAGATCTCATCGGCCGAGAAGATCATCGGACAGGAACTGTCCAAGATGGATGCCGAGAAGAGAGAAGAGACCGCCAACGAGATCATCAGGCTCATAGGTATGAAGATGGCGACCATAAGGGAGAAGGAGCTCGAGACAGCAATCTCCCACAGTTCCTCCACGGATGTGGAGACTTTACTGGACGACATGTCCAGAGCAATAGTGAACAAGATCACGGCCGATCTGTACGTGAACCTGAGACGCGCCTCCCGCGAGGGAGATATCAGTTCATGCAACACTTTGGCAGAATTATTCGGAGTTAGGTGAATCACATGATGTATCCTGAAGTACGCCTCAGAAGGCTCAGACAGAGCGAAAGGATGAGAGAACTGGTAGCAGAGACCAAACTGAACGCGAATCAGTTCATCCTGCCCATCTTCTTCGACGAGACAATCAGTCAAGAGAAGACCACTTCCTCTATGCCCGGAGTTACGACATTCCCTCTCAAGGATTATGACGCCATTGCATCGGGGATACAAGGCAACGGCGTCAACAACGTACTCGTTTTCGGAGTACCCGCCAAGAAAGATGCGGTCGGTTCTGGAGCATATGCCAAGGACGGTGTCGTCCAGAAGGCCATCGAGGGACTGAAGGAGAACTCGGACATGCTGGTCATCTCCGACCTCTGCCTATGTGAATATACAGACCACGGGCACTGCGGTGTCCTTAGCGACTGCGGTTGCGTCAAGAACGATGAG
This sequence comes from Thermoplasmata archaeon, assembly GCA_015063285.1. Lineage (NCBI taxonomy): Archaea > Methanobacteriati > Thermoplasmatota > Thermoplasmata > Thermoplasmata archaeon. The sequence goes on along the minus strand of SUST01000002.1, from coordinate 236,373 downwards.
ACAATCGAGCTCTATGCGAAGACAGCAGTCTCACAGGCGGATGCTGGAGCGGACATCATTGCCCCCAGCGGAATGATGGACGGCCAGATCTCTGCGATCAGAGCCGCTCTGGACGATGCGGGACACAAGAGGGTCCCGATCATGGCCTACAGCGCGAAGTTCTACAGTGCCTACTACGGACCCTTCAGGGATGTCGCTAACTCCGCACCCGGCAAGGGCAACAGGGCAGGATACCAGATGCAGTGCGGGAACAGGAAGGAAGCGATGAGGGAGATAGAGTTCGATATCGCGGAAGGAGCCGATATGATAATGGTGAAGCCCGCAGGACCCTACCTCGATATCATAAGAGACGCGGCCAACACCTTCGATCTTCCCCTCGCGGCATATCAGGTCTCCGGAGAATACGCCATGATCAAAGCGGCCGCGGCCAACGGATGGATCGACCACGACCGCGTCATGATGGAGTCGCTCCTTGGAATTAAGAGAGCCGGCGCAGATATGATAATCACTTACTTCGCAGAGGATGCTGCAAAACTGTTGTGATACCATGGACAGATCCGCTGAACTCTACGCAAGATCCTCGAAAGTATCTCCTGGAGGAGTCTCCAGTCCTGTAAGGGCATTCAAACCCAACCCCGTATTCATCGCCAAAGGACAGGGCAGCAAAGTCTGGGATGCGGACGGAAACGAATACATCGACCTCTGTATGGCCTACGGGCCGCTCATCACAGGGCACGCATGCCCCAGGGTCATGGAGGCAGCGAAAGAGCAGATTTCCCGCGGTACGGTCTACGGTGCCCCTTCAGAGCCCGAACTGAATCTGATCGAGAGGATCGTCAAAGAGGTCCCGTCCGCAGAGATGGTCAGGCTCGGATGCTCAGGCACAGAGGCCACCATGCATGCCATCCGTGTCGCGAGAGGCGTCACAGGAAGGGACGACATCATCAAAATGAACGGGGGATTCCACGGTGCGCACGATGCCGCGTTGGTCGCGGCAGGCTCCGGAAGTGCTGGGGGCGTTCCCTCATCCAAAGGTGTCCTGAAGGACGTCGCAAAGCACACATTCACAGCAGAATACAACGATGCCCAGAACATGTCCGACATACTGGATAAGAATGATATCGCATGCGTCATCATGGAACCAATACTCGGAAATGTCGGGATAGTCACTCCCGAGAAGAGATATCTGGAGGAAGTGCGCAAGATCACGAATGAACATGATACCGTCCTGATATTCGACGAGGTCATCATGGGATTCCGTGCATCGTCCGGTGGCGCTCAGAAAAGATACGGCGTGACCCCAGATATGACCACTATGGGGAAGATTGTTGGTGGAGGATTCGCCGCCGGGGCATTCATGGGAAAGAAAGAGATCATGGAGAATGTCGCTCCCCAAGGGCAGGTCTATGTGGCAGGCACATTCGCTGGCAACCCGGTATCTGCCGCGGCAGGTCTCGCCGCCATCGATCTGATGTGCAGCAATAACAATTACGACAAACTGGAGAAGCGCACAGACTGCCTCGTCAGAGCGATCAGGGAATCCATGGCTGACAACAAGGTTACCGGATGCGTCAACAGCGTGGCATCCATATTCTCGATATTCTTCGGAATCGAGAAGGCGACCAACGGAACCGAGGCCATGAAGGCTGACCGTCAGATGTTCGACAGGATGTTCAGGTACATGCTGGCGAACGGTGTCTATCTTCCTCCGTCCGCACTTGAGGTGGATTTCATGTCCATTGCACACTCCAAAGAGGATGTGGCGGAACTGGAAGAGAAATTCAAAGGATTCTTCGAGAGCGTGAAGCAATGATCGTCGGGACCAGAGAGAGCAAGCTGGCGATGCGCCAGACGGAGATCTTCCAGAAGAAGATGGCCGAATCCTTCCCGGAAGTGCCCATTGAGATCGTATCCATGAAGGCTCTGGGCGATATCGACCTCACATCCCCTCTCAACGCCATGTCTGGAGTCGGCGCATTCGTCCGTGAATTGGACGATGCCATGCTTCAGAAGAAGATCGATGCGTCCGTCAATTCCCTGAAGGACATCCCCACGAAGATGGCTCCCGGGCTCACCGTGGCGGCGATATTCAAAAGGGATTCCCCCGAGGATATCATCCTTCCCTGTCCGCTGGAAGACCTTCCGAAAGGTGCGAGGGTAGGAACGTCGTCCGTCAGAAGGATGAGGCTGATCCAATCCATCCGCCCGGACATCGAAATCGTACAGCTGAGAGGGAACATACACACCCGCCTGAACAAACTGGATAACGGCGAGTATGATGCCATACTCCTGGCCAAGGCAGGATTGGAGAGAATGGGCATAGAACGTCCCATGCATACTCTGGACAAGAGGGTTTTCATCCCCGCTCCCGGACAGGGGACCATCGCTGTGGAATGCAGGTCCGACGACGAGGAGACGATCAGAAAGCTCAAGACCCTGGACCATGCGGAGACCCGTGCCGCCGTGGATACTGAAAGGGAGATCATGAGGATAATGGGTGCCGGATGCTCCGCACCCGTGGGGATCAACGCCGAGGTTGACGGTGACTCGATCATCGTCAGGGCGATATCTTTCGATTACACGCCCGAACCCAGGAAGGTAGAGGTCACCATACCATTGAAACACGATCCGCAGGTATTGCAGGATATCGCGGATTACCTTATCGGAAAGAGGGATTCGCTATGACAGGAAAAGTATATCTGGTCGGTGCAGGCCCGGGCGACCCGGGACTCATGACAGTAAAAGGATTGGAGCTTCTCAGGAATGCAGACATCGTCATGTACGATGCCTTGGCCAACCCTGAGCTCCTCAAAGAATGCAAGGATGGGGCACAGCTCATCGATGCTGGAAAGCGTGGGGGCGACCATCACCTCAAGCAGTGGGAGACCAACGAACTGCTAGTCAAGTACGCCAACGAGGGAAAGATCGTCGTAAGACTCAAGGGAGGGGACCCGTTCCTGTTCGGACGCGGAGCAGAGGAGGCAGAAGAACTCAGGAAGGCTGGTGCCGAAGTCCACGTCGTTCCCGGAGTCTCTTCATCGATATCAGTGCCCGAACTCGCAGGAATACCTGTCACCCACCGCGACCACACATCTCTGGTCACATTCGTAACTGGGCACGAGAAGGACGACCGTTCCGAGGACCGCATTGATTGGAAGAAGCTCGTAAGCGGACACGGAACCCTGGTGATCCTGATGGGGCTCGGAAACGCAGGCAACATCTCCAAAGGACTGATCGAGGGTGGAATGAGGCCCGATATGCCCGCGGCAATCATCTGCAGCGGTTCGACCCCCAAGCAGAGGGTAGAGGTCACCACCGTCGAGAATCTGGAGAAGACGATTAAGGAGAAGGCCTTGGAGCCTCCGGGAATCATGGTCGTCGGTACCGTTGCTTCACTTCGCGAAGTCCTCGGTGACTTGAAATGATCACATTGGGGTTCACACGCCCCGCATCTAAACTGAAAGCTTCGGTGGAGGAGGCGGAAGGACTTGGTTTCAGAGTTCTCGCCGCCCCTTCGCTGGACATCATACACGGCGATGCATCAGAATTCGCCAGACTAAAGGATTCCTTAGGCAACGGAGTCCCCGTGATATTCGGTTCTACCACGGCAGCCGAGCATTGCAGTCAGGAATTTAGAGAATCATTCGGGACCATGATGGCCCCTTGCGAAGTCATCGCCATCGGACCAGGCACAGCCAGACGTTTGGAGGAATTAGGTGTAAGGGTCGACATCGTTCCCGAGGAACATTCATCCTATGGTGTATTGAGCCTGATCACTGAGAGATACAAATCGGGAAAGATAGTCGCCGTCCGCTCTGACAACGGAACGGACATCATATCAAAGGGGATCGCCGATTCCGGATTGGAACTGGCGGATATCGCGGTCTACAAACTGGTAGCGGCAGATACAGGGGATGAAATGATCAGACTTCTGAAATCCGCAGGGGACGGAACACTCGATTGGATGGCGTTCACATCCCCTCTGTCGGCATCCACTTTCTTCGACAAGATGAAAGAGATGTTTCCTGAAGACCATCTCGAAAGGATGAGAAGGATTCACGTCGCTGCGATCGGAAGGCCGACCGCCGATATGCTCGCATCTATAGGAAGAGAACCGGACCTCATCCCTTCGAAGACCACTTTCCACGACCTTCTGGTCGAGATCAAAGAACAATCTTAATCGTTTTCTGCGTGCAGGAAGTTCCTCGCACATCGCTTCCACAACCGTCTTGAGCAAGTCAGGATCGAAAGGCTCGGGGAAGAGTATCATCTCCCCTCCTCCATCATATGGGAAGGCTGAAGGACAGTCTTTGAGCATCTTTGCTGAGGCCTTTGTGATCTTCAACAGAAGTCTGTCGTCATAGATCCCTCCGAAGAGCTTTCCATCATTGTAAAGCAGGTATTCCCCCATCATCTTACGGGAGCTTATCTCCGGCAAAATCGCCATCACTCTTTCCAAGGTGGCCGGTACCGACGGCATGCTCAGATCTTCCTGAATCCGCGGAACATCCACTGACCGATGGATTTGGTTCCGTATTTGAGCGTTCCGAACATGTGCCTGCTACGGCTGTGCGCCAAGGTGATGTCACCTGCCATAATGGCCTTGACAGCTTCCTGCCAATTGGTGACAGAATCCGGAATTTCGATGTAACCGTTCCCGATATGACGTGGCCTATGAGCATCTGAACCCGCAGAGATAGGCTTTCCTATCTCCTTCGCCAGATTCTCAGATCTCCTGTTTGCCGAAGGGATCGAGCGTGCATTTCTGGCCTCGATACCATCGAAATCGTGATTCCTGGTATTCTTCTCCCCAAGTCCTGACCACCATCTGTACGGATGTGCGGCAAAGGCGTATCCGCCCGCCTCGTGGATCAACCTGATGGTATCATCGATTGAATGTCCCTTCGGAATCTGACGGTCTATCCCCAGAGCGACTATATGGCCGTCGGTGGATGAGACCTCTTCCGCAGGTATGATTATGACATCCTTGTTGTCCTTCAGGAGATCGAATGCCTTGAACTCGTTATGGTCCGTGACAGCGATACAGCCGATGTCGCGTTCCTTAGCTGTTTTGATGAGCTGCTCCATCGTGGTCGTGCCGTCCACAGAGAACATCGTGTGGACGTGGAGGTCTGCCTTCATCTAACGTCTGCTCCGTCAAGGATCTGGGAATCGTCATCGACCGTGATGACACACTCCTTTCCGTCACCCAGCGGGATGACATTATCGCCGTCGATGACTGCGGTGACCATCCTTGGGGTGTTGGCGGGCAGCTTGATGTCCTTGCCCATGAACTTACCGTCCTTAATGGATGATACCTTGATCTTGACAGCCTCGAACTGCTTGAGCTCGATCCTTGATGAGGAGTTCTCCAATCCGCAGTTCAATTTGGTTCCGTCAGGCACATCGGTGTTGGGCTTAAGAAGCGCCAGATGGTCTCCTCCAACCCCTTCGTCATCGGCTGCCATGAGCATACCGAAGGATTCCACTCCGCGGAACTTGGCCTTCTTCAGATTGGAGATCACAAGGAGCCTCCTTCCCATCATGTAATCCTTTGAGAACAGGGACTTGATGTTCGTCACCAATTGCCTGGGCTCTTCCTCTCCCAGGTTGACCTTCAGTACATAGAGCTTCTCGGCTTCAGGATGATCCTCGACGGATACGATCGTACCCACACGGATATCCAGACGCCTGAAGTCTGCGAACGGTCCGGTGAATGTAGCGGGCTGCTCCTGCTTGTTCTCCTGTTTCTGGTTATTCTGCTTGAGCTCTGGAATGTCCAGCTTCTTGAATACAGGTACCGAATCGTTGAGCTGCTGTCCGGTGGCGACATCCTTCGTTGCTGCGGACAGTCCTGCATCCTGTATGGTTCCTGCGTTCCCTAGGAATCCCCACACTTTTTCTGCTGCAGCAGGCACATAAGGCCAAGAGATGATCGATAGTGCCTGGACGATTCTGAGGACGTTGTGAATCACCTTTCCGCATGCGTCCTTGTCCTCCTTTACGAGTTTCCAGGGCGCCGCATCGTTGAAGTACTTGTTTCCGAAGGACGACAAGTTCATGACGGCCTTCAACGCCTTCTTGAAATCGCAGCGACCGAGGCATTCGCTGAACTCCTTGACAGCCTCCTCGATTGCCTTGGTGACATCCGGATCCAAATCTCCCGCAGGGATGGTTCCGAAGTTCTTCTTGGAGAAGTCCAGTGACCTGTGGAAGAAGTTACCGAGGTTGGCCACCAATTCGGTATTCACCTTTGTCTGGAAATCCTCCCAGGTGAACTCCGAGTCGTGGGTATCGGGCATGACTGCAGACAGATAGTATCTTACGACGTCCGCATCGTACTTCTCGAGAACACTGGGGATGTCGATCGCTCCTCCGCGACTCTTGGAGAGCTTTCCACCGCCGATCATAAGGTATTCGTTGGCAGGGATATCGTAAGGGAGCTGCATATCTCCTAGGCCCATGAGAATCGCGGGCCAAATGATGGAATGGAACGGGATGTTGTCCTTTCCGATGAAATAATAGTGCTTGCAATCTGGATTCTGCCAGAACTCCTTCCAGTAATCGGGCTTACCGATCTGCCTCGAATACTCCACTGATGCCGAGAGATATCCTATGACCGCATCGAACCAGACATAGATGACCTTGTCATCCCAGCCCTCAACGGGTATCGGGACCCCCCAGGACATGTCCCTGGTGATGGCCCTGTCTGTCAGACCCTCTCCCTGAAGCCAGTTCTGTGTGAACGATTTGACGTTTGGCCTCCAGTAGTCCTTGTCCTTGACATAATCGATGAGCCTGTCGGTGAATGCACTCAGTTTGAGGAAGAAATGCTTTGTCGGTCTGATCTCAGGAGTGGAGCCACACAGGGTGCAGTAGGGCTCCTTCAGGTCACCGGGCTCGAATGTGGTTCCGCAACTGTCGCACTGGTCTGAACGTGTCTTCTCCGCACCGCACTTGGGACATATTCCCTCGACATACCTGTCAGGAAGGAAACGGTCGCACTTGGGGCAGAAGTACTGGTTGGTCTCCCTGACGTAGATGTAACCGTTGTCCATCAGTCTCTTGAATACGTCCTGGACGACCTCGAAGTGGACTGGACAGTGCGTTTTGTTGAAGAAGTAATGGATGTTCAGGTCCTCGATGGCCTTCTTGTTAATCTCGTGATACTTGTCCGCATACTCCTCCGGGGACATCCCGCACTTCTCTGCAGAGATGGTTATGGGCGTTCCGTGCTGATCTGATCCGCCGACCATTAGCACTTCATTGCCTAGCAGGAGGTTGTATCTTCTGAAGATGTCGGGAGGCAGAAGCGATCCAGCGACATGTCCTAGATGTATTGGCCCGTTTGCGTAGGGCCAAGCGATATTGATGCAGACTTTCGACATTGTTGAAACCGTGCCGTCAATCGCGCACGTCCTTATAAAAGATTACGCGGAAGGTGCTACCGTTTCCCGTTTCTCCACCTTGTCCAGTATGATCTTTCCGTGCAATATCATGGCCAATCCTCCGAAACATTCGATTATTATCAGCACTACACCGATTCCCAACAGACCGGGCCAATAGATAGCGGCGACCCAATATGCAAAGGTCAGGATGATGTTCCTAACCAGAGTATTGACCAAGGCATGCCCAGCCTTTTCCAGAGATTGCATGAGTGCTGAACCGACGGATGTAAGGGAGAACACAGGCATGAAAAGGCACATCGTGTAGGTGAACATGACCATCTCATCATGCATATGGGCCATGTCATCAGTACGGATGAACATATCCGCAAGCAAACCAGCGAACAATGCGAACACCAGGCACAATCCCAGGACATGCGCGGTCGAACGTTTGACTGCGAACGAATAGGCATCGCGGATCCTGTCGAATTCCCTCATACCATATTCGGCGGAACAGACGGCGACCAAGGCTCCACCCATGGACTGGGCCGGGATCGCGGTCATGTATCCTATCCTCCAGACCATAGTGTACACTGCCAATCCGGCGGTGCCTGCGCTCATAATGACGAACATGTTCAGGAATATGTTGAAGAAGTTCATCACAGAAAGCTCCACTGCCTCTGGAAGGCCTACATTGAGGATCTCCTTCTGTAATCTTGGGATGAATCTAACGATGTACTTGCTCCGAAGATCGACATACAGATCCTTGCTTTTCAGATACCAGTAGAATGCCATAACCGATGAGATTACGAATGCCACGACGGTCGCCCAAGCTGCTCCGGCCACACCCATGTCCATCCAGAATATCATAACGGGATCCAGTACGATGTTCACTACCGCCCCGACAACCTGGATTGCCATTGAACGTCTTGCCGCACCCTCTCCTCTGAGCATTCCCGACATGACTCCACTGAGGATTATGAAAAAGGAACCCAAGTAGATCGGTATACCGTATGACAGACACTCATCCAGCATGTCCTCTCCGCCCATCAGTATTATGACCGGTTCTGCGGTGACCATCAGAATCGATGTCATGATTACGGATGTGATGAAAGTCAACAGCAGACCCTGTCCGGCTACTCCATTGGCATCCTCATGATTCTTCATACCTATGTTACGTGCAATGGCCGCGGAAACTCCGATACCTAAGCCGTTACCGATACCGATGAGAATTGAATAGATTGGGTAGACCACTCCCAAAGAAGCCATCGCTCTCTGGCCGAGATCCGCTACCCAGAAACTATCGACGATATTATTGAGATTCTGTACGAAGAGAGCTATCGCTATGGGTACCGCAAGGGTCAGTATGCCCTTCCTCTGATTACCCAAGAGGACCCTTACGCCCTCCGTGCTCTCGGCCATGACCCCTCCATCAGTGTTAGATATTTACGCTATTTCATAAAAACCACGAGAATATCATATATCATCCCCACAATATCATCATGAGATTGGGAAGTCTCGACACCGATTAGTCGGAGGGAACGGATGCTGAAGGAGTTGGACAGAGTACAGAGGATAGAGCTATACCTCTCACTTGCCCTAGCCATTGCATTCATCGGTTACCTCGTCGCGATCTATGTCGGAAACATCGAAACCGAGGTGATACGCGACAGATACTGGAAGGATGTGGAGCCTCTGTTCAACGGAGAGATCCCGATCATGGAGTATCCGCCGTTCGCATTCGTCTTCATGATCATACCGCGCCTGTTCTTCTCCGATCCGTTCGGATACAATGTGGGATTCGTCATCGAGATGTACGTTTTCACCATCATCGGACTGGTCCTCACAAGACGCCTGGCTGAGAGATTGGAATTCAGTCAGGTAAAAGCCATGACCGTATACAGCGTACTCATGGTCCTTTTGCTGGAGTTCATCACCGACCGTTACGACATCGTGACAGCGGTCATGTCCTTGGCAGCATTCTACCTTATCCTGACCAAACGCCCCATGTAGGCGTTCATACTGCTGGCCCTCGGAATGATGACCAAACTTTACCCTTCGATGTACTTCCCGATATTCCTGATGATCTACATCGTTCAGAAGGACTGGAGAGGTGCCGGTCAGGGATTGTTCTGGTTCGCTCTCACTTCGGCAATAATCTTCGTTCCACTGATGCTGATCGACCCGGACCTGTTCATGGGATTCCTGAGCTACCATAGCAACCGCCCTCTAGAGATCGGTTCCCTGGCGGCCACGCTCCTTTATCCATTCTCAATGATGGGGCTGATCGAGACCAGCATCTATCCAGCCTGGATGGAGGGAAGCTTTGGTTCCGATAATCTGGTAGGACCTATCCCCGACGCGATTGCAAACATCCTTTCGCCAATCATGGTCCTGTCAATCCTGATCATCATCTTCTACTATGCTTTGGTCAGAAAGAATGAAGAAAGGGAGAAAGAAAGAGCCTATCTGTTGGTGCTCGCGATGCTGGGGGTTACCCTAGCGTTCATGCTGATCGGGAAAGTGTTCTCCTCACAGTACCTGATTTGGGCGATCCCGTTCTATGCACTGGCGATAATGATGACTTCGGACCGCGTACGCAGCAAGAGACTGCTGTATACCCTGATAGCGGCATTCGTTCTCACCCAAGTGAATTTCGCCTATCTCTATGGGTACCTTGGCGGAGGTACGAACATCAACGACCTGGGCATGATACTGATGCTAATCCGCAACCTGATGATCGTGGCAACGTTTGTCATGACCATCATGGAGATCGCCCGCATCCACAAAGAGCAGCCTTCTCCCATTGCTGAATGATGAAAAGGAGGGAACATGGTTTTAACCATGATTGCCATTGCAACATCATGCCGGATGCGCCGAATGCCGAAAAAAGGGAGAACTACTTTCTGAGGACATTCTGCGTTCTGATTATCTTTGCCATCATTTTCGTCCATTACGAACCTTGCTATCAGCTATTCGGAATGAACGCCTATGAATTCGTTGAGGGCGTGGGAAGATTTGCGATGCCCATGTTCTTCATGATATCGGGATACTTCCTGTATTCCGCCGACGGACATTCGGAGAAGAGCCTCAAGAAGAAGACCATGAGGATCCTGATCCTCCTTGTGATCATGAAAGTACTGTATTTCGGACTGGACTGCATATACTATGCCTTCGGAGTCATCTCAGCGGACGAACTCATGGAGGGCCTCATTGTCATGAACTGGTCCAATAAGCACATATGGTTCGTCATCTTCCTGTTCGTCATCTATCTGTTGCATTGGATCCTTTACAGGTACCATGTGAACTTCAAGTATTCCATGATATTCGGATCGATCTGTCTGGCGATACTGATCTTCACGGCCGACATCTGCGCCTGGGCATCGATTCCCGAAATAGCCGGGGTGAGCACATACAGCATAGGTCAGGTGTTCTACTGTTTCGAAGGGTTCTTCTTCTTCCCGTTGGGATACTACCTGCACAAATACAGCGACAGGACGGACCTTTGGAACACATGGGTTCTCCTAGTAATTGCCGTCATCGGTGCGGCTATGTCCGTATGGGAGGTCATCAACTTTACCCCGATGACCGGCGTCGTGTACTCGAGCCTCTACATCGGATCGGTCGTCCTCGCTATCCCCTTCTTCATTCTGACCTTCCGTATTCCTGAAGGAAGGCTCAGATGCAGACCGCTCGAATATCTGGGCAGGAATGCACTGCCTTGGATGTATGCGTTCTACATGGCGATCATGTTCTTCATCAAATTCATCGTCATGGACAACATAGATGCACCGCTGGAGATTCTTGACCTTCTAGGAATGATCATCTCAGCCATACTCGACATGATACTTGCATATGGTATGTTCAAACTGATGACTAGACTGTTCGGAAACAAACTAAGGAGAAGTGCGGAATTCGAGCCTGAATAAGGACATAAAAGCCAATGTTCCAGACTTCGATTTTTTACATAAGTATATTTACATCCTAAGAATACAATAGGGCATGGGAGTGGCGAAGGATTTATTCACCAAATATCGCGAAATTATCATGTACGTGATAATGGGCGTCGCCACCACCTTCGTCTGTTGGGGTTCATACTTCCTCTTCACAGACTTCCTACATTTCGAGCTGAATGTCGCCAATATACTGTCATGGCTGGTAGCGGTATTGTTCGCCTTCGTCGTGAATAAATGGTACGTCTTCGAGGCCAAGAGCTTAGCCTTGAAAACAGTCGCCAAGGAACTGGCTGCGTTCATAGGGTCCAGGATATTCACCGGAATCATAGCTTGGATCCTGTTCCCGATATTGCTGTACTTCGGAATCGACACGTTCATCGTCGACACCCCCGGTTTCCTGGCAAAGATCATCACCAGCATAATCGAAATCATCCTGAATTGGGTTTTCAGCAAGTATTTCGTCTTCAAGAAGAAGAAAGAAATCCCCGCGGAATGACCTCTCCGTTCAGGCTAGTCGCAGTTCCCGACTGACCTTATTTATATTATAATTGAATCGACCACAGCATGCGGATAGCAGCGGTCCTGATCGACAGATGTCAGAACAGGAAATGTAATCATGAATGCGAGAAATTCTGCCCACTCAATAGAACTGGAGTGGAGTGCGTCACATTCGGTGAGAGAGGCAAGCCCATCATCTCGGAAGAGCTCTGCCAAGGCTGCGGTATCTGCGTCAACAAATGTATGTTCGATGCCGTCAAGATCATCGGTCTGGCCGATGAACTGAAGGAGCAGATGATCCACCAATACGGCGAGAACAGTTTCCGTCTGTACAGGCTGCCTGTTCCCAAAAAGGGGCTGGTCACCGGTATTCTTGGACCTAACGGTATTGGAAAATCCACTGCGATCAAAATGTTATCAGGTGCAGAGATTCCCAACCTAGGTAACTATGAAAACCCTCCTTCCAAGGAGGAGGTGCTGAAGCACTTCGCAGGTACCGAGATCCACGATTACCTGAAGAACGTATACGAAGGCAAGGTCAGGACAGCGATCAAACCCCAGTATGTCGACCTTCTTCCCAAAGCATCCAACGGAGTCGTCAAAGACCTTCTGTCCAAGGTCCAGGAGCGCATGACTCTTGAAGAAGCAGCAGAGACGTTCGATCTCACAGAGGTTCTGGACAGGGAACTGTCGAAACTCTCGGGAGGAGAATTGCAGCGTCTGGCCATGGCAGCTACCATGATGAAGGATGCGGACGTTTACTTCTTCGATGAACCCACTTCCTATCTGGACATCTATCAGAGAGTCAAGATGGCAAGGCTCATCAAGGCTCTGAGCGCAGAGAAACAGGTGATGGTCATCGAACACGACCTAGCTATCCTGGACTTCCTCGCAGACAACGTTAACGTCGTCTACGGTACCGAAGGAGCATACGGAGTATTCACAATGGCCAGGCAGGTCAGGACCGCCATCAACGTCTATCTGGACGGATACCTCCCCGAGGAGAATATCAGGTTCAGGGACAGACCCATTGAGTTTGAGGCGTCGCCTCCCAGAGCGGACTGGCAGACTGCCGACATCATATCGTTCAAGGATCTGAAGAAAGACTTCGGAGAGTTCAAACTGGACATCACCGGAGGAGCTGTGAAGATCGGAGAATCCGTCGGAATCGTGGGACCGAACGCCACCGGAAAGACGACATTCGTTAAGATGCTGGCCGGAGCGATAGAGCCAGACTCTGGAGAGATGGATAACAAGGTCAAAGTAGCATACAAACCCCAGTACATCTCGGCAGATTTCGACGGAACGGTTCAGGACCTTCTGTTCATGAAATACTACGATACTGTCAACACCAGCTTCTTCAACGGAGAAGTCCTTGAACCGCTGGGCATCAAATACCTCATGGACAAGCAGGTGAAGAACCTGTCCGGAGGAGAACTACAGCGCGTAGCTATCACAATGTGCCTCGCCACTGAGGCGGATATGTATCTGTTCGACGAGCCCTCTGCATATCTTGATTCCAACCAGAGGATGAATGCTGCCAAGACCATCAGGAGAATGATGGAAAAGACTGGACGCAGCGGAATGATCGTCGACCACGACATCTATTTCCTTGACATGGTCTCCGATTCGATGATGGTGTTCGGAGGCGATCCGGGACACCACGGTGTCGGTGACGGACCTTTTGACATGCGCGAAGGAATGAATAAGTTCCTGGCAGCAGTAGATATAACATTCAGGAGAGATGCGGATTCGCACCGTCCGAGGATAAACAAACCCGAGTCCAGACTAGACAGGGAACAGAAGTCCAAGGGCGAGTACTATTATTCCGACGCTCTGCAGCAGACCAATCAATGATCGGAGGCATAAGATGGGAAAAGCGGACACACACCTTCACACTCAGTACTCGGGTTTTTCAAAGTTAGGAGTGATGAAATTTCCAGAATCTGTCCTCTCGCCCGAGATGCAGGTGGACAAGTGCAGAAAGAACGGTATGGACGTCATCGCGATCACGGACCACGATGAAACGAGAGGAGCATTCATCGCTCAAGAGTATGCAAAGAGATTCGACGATATCGACGTCATAGTGGGGGAAGAGGTCACAACTCATGACGGAGAGGTCATCGGACTTTTCCTGAACGAAAGGATACCTGAGGATCTGCCGATCGAGGAAACGGTGGACATCATTCGCGAACAGGGAGGGCTCGTTATAGCACCCCATCCTTTCAGCTACCATGTCTTCGGCCTCAAGGAACGCATCCTCACTCTGGACATAGATGGTTTCGAGACCATCAACGGAGGACATCCCGACGCTTATTCCAACAAGTTCGCCAGATTGGTCATGGACAGGTACCCTGGCAGATGGGCCGACATGTCCGGTTCCGATGCACACTCAATCTACACATCGGGATACAATTGGACCGAGTTCGAAGGGACCACCGCCGAGGACTTCAGAAAGTCCATCCTGAACAGGACCACGAAGGCGGCTGGTGTGCCCGCTCCGGTACTGGGACAGGTCCAGTGGAGCATAGAGGTTGCGCTCGGAGGAGCAAAACTCCTTAGAAAAGCTCTGAGGGGAAAGCTTGAACCTGTGGAAGGTGACCACCTGATAGAGAAGATCCTCAGCATCAATGATCTGAAGAAGGTCACCGGGATATTCGCAGCGTACGCTTACACAACCCCTTGGATGGCCGGACTCGCTACGGTCCTGAGCACAGCATGGCTCGCAAAGGGTGCAAGGAAGATGAATGCCCAGATACCTCAGCGTCTTGAAGAGGTCGACCGCATCATAAAGGAATACGATGCCAACAGATCCTGATATCTACAAGATAGGCGTGAACATCCCCGAGGAATTCCTCGAGCGTTTGATGGATTCCGTGAATGATGTCATGGAGCCTCTTTATCCCAACTACGACCGCACATACATGTATTGGCCGGTGAAAGGGACCTGGAGGCCTCTGCCTGGAGCGAACCCTTACAACGGAACGATAGGCAAAATAGAGGTCGCTGACGAGATGAGAGTCGAATTCGCCGTCAAAAAGAAGGACCTCGAGAAGGTGATCGCGACGATATCCGATGTCCACCCTTACGAGGAACCTGCTATCGACGTGATCCCGATGATATCTTGGAGAAGTCTCATTCCTTCGGGCGAAGACTAAAGACGCTGTCGAACGTTCTCTGCATCCTGTGGATCTTCAGACTCTGCTTACGATAGCTGAGCTCGTCCTCGTTCATTATGCCGATGGCAACGAACTCATCCAATGCTTGGATCGCACCCTCGTAATCGGATTCGACACCGACCATGGTGTCTATGAGCCTGTTACGGCAATAGATGGTCTTAGGAAGCTCGCCGCCGTTATCCTCAAGGAACTGATCCTTGATTGATGGGAACAGATCGAGATTCTTGCAGCATTCCTCTTTGAGCTTGTCGAACTCCTCCGCTCCGAACAGCCCGTCTATGTATGCCTCGGTGACCTTGAACCTGTCATAATCAGACAGTTCCTGCGACAGAGCGTACTCTCCGGCAATGACAGAAAGCTTGTAGTTCGCGTCATTGCTGGAGCGGACCATGAGATCGACCAGGAAACCCTGCTTGGATGTGGTGTCTATGCAGTTCAAGTATCTCTTTACCTTGACCTTGTTCATATCGTTGAGCGAACCGAACCACTCTTCCAATCCGACAGCGGAGATCTCCGCAGGTATTTCCTGACTCATGTCCAACGTATCAGCGGTCGTTGTTTAAAGAACCGTCGATGACGATGACTCTGGGAGGGTTATGCATGTACGGGTTCATCAGCGAATCCGAGGTCCATTTGAGATTCTTCTCATAGCCCTCGCATCTGTTGAAACAATTCCTATCGCAGTATCTGCAGAAAAATTCGGTACATGGCGAAGCTGTGACCGACACCTCGACCTCTTCACCGAATTTCCATTTGATGGCCTCTTCGATCTGCGCCTCCTCCTCATATGATTCCAATACAGACATATCCCTGGGAAGAACGAGATGCATATCGACGAACAGTCCGTGACCGTACTTGATCAATCTTACCTTGTATATGTCGATCCAATCATCGTGCCTGTATTCGTTGAGTAAGGCTGTGATCTGCTCCATGAGTTCTTCATCGTTCCTATCCATGGAATCGTCGATGCTGCGCTTTATGACGTGAATTCCTGTTAATCCGATGATTATTCCGAATATTATCGCAATGGAAGAATCCAGCCATGCTGCATCATACCCCAGGGACATGGCAACATAAACAACCATCAAACCCACTATGATGCCCACTGAAGAATAGGTGTCCGAACAAAGGTGCTTTCCGCTTGCCACGAGTGCGGGAGAACGTGTCTTCTTTCCTTTCCTTACCGCAGCCCTTCCTACTAGGAAATTGACCAATGCCGCAGCGGCGACAATAACTAAACCGACATCCAGCTTTCTTATCTCTCCAGGATTCAGCAAGGACATTATGGACTCGTATATGATCAGACCGCCTGCAACGAGTATCATGGTACCTTCTATGATGGCGGAGATGTTTTCGATCTTACCGTGGCCGAATGGATGCGATTTATCGGCAGGCTGTGCAGAAAGGTATAATGCATACAGACCTACGAAAGCAGCCACCACATTGACGATCGATTCCAAAGCATCTGTTAGAATCGCCATCGATCCTGTCAGGTAATAGGCGACAAACTTGATCGCCATCAAAGAGAATCCTACGACTGCAATTATCTTCTGGAAATCAAAATTGCTCTTAGCCGCTTCATCCATTAGGGAAAAAATGCGTAGAATAGTATAAATTGATTATTTTTACATAATCTTATTTAATTTTTTTTAGGAATTCCTCTAAATACAGAGGTTATCGCTCCGATGATGCACATGACCAGGCAAACAGTCATAGAGAGGGTCATGGCATCAAGGAACAATCCGTACGTCTCCGGGCCCAGATTATCAGTAGAACCCATGGTCACTGTGATTATCAGCATGGCAATACCCATGCTGACCACCATTCCCGACTGTCTCATGAAGGAAACCATTCCGGATGCCTCGCTGGTGTGCTCCCTTGGCACCGAGGACATTATGATCGTAGTATTCGGGGAGGAGAACATAGCGAATCCCAATCCTCCGATGATCATAGAGACTATCGGCATGTAGAGAGGGGTGTCGATATCATAGGTCGTATATGTGAACAAACACACCGCAGTAAGGACCATACCTACTGTTGGGAGGATGGCCTTGTTCTCCATCCTATCAGTAAGCTTTCCGAAATAAGCGGTAGTAAGGCATTGGACCAAGGGCTGAGTGACCATGACAACACCGGCCTCGGTCGCAGTGAGGCTTCCGATACTCTGCAGGTACAGGGCAAGGAAGAAGGAGATGGAGTATGAAGCGGCATAGCTCATAAATGCGGCTATGCATGAACCTGTGAACACCCAATTCTTGAACAGGCTCATCTTCAGAAGACAATGGCTGTTGCCTATCTGATTCTTGATGAACAATATGAAGAACAACAGACCGACCATCAAAGATACGACGGCCCAGGTAGCCGGAAGGTTCATCACACCTCCCATCGAAAGCATGATTGCGATACCATAGATTATCGAACCTTTGGTATCGAAGACTCCGTCTGGATCCGGCCTGATATCTCCTTTGAAACCCTTGAGGATGATGAATGTCGATATGGCCGCCAAAGGTACGGTCAGAAGGAATAGCAGCCTCCATCCGATGAGATCATTGAGAGTCCCTCCGATGAACGGACCTAATGATAGCCCCATGTAAATGAACATGGTGTTGTAGCCTAGAGCCGTCCCTCTTCTTTGGGGAGGGGTGACGTCAGTGATCATTGATATGCTGACAGTGGCGATCGAAGCCGCACCTACACCGATAATTGCCCTTCCCAGGACAACGAACCAGAATCCCGGCGCCAGACATGCGATGAAACAGCCTATGACGATTATCATCAGGCCTATCACGAACATTTTTTTCTTTCCTATAATGTCCGCTAGCTTCGCGAACGGTACCATGAATAGGACCGATGCCAACAGGAATGCGGAATTCACATAGGCGAGGTCGTGAGAACCTGTGTTGAAGTCCTCTCCGATGTTTACCAGAGAAAGGTTCATCATCGTGCTCAGAAGAGGGGCTATGAAGCCTGATATGTAGCATGCCCAAACAACAGCCTTAGCCTCCTTCTCCGAGTATTCCATGAACCCCCTATACCGCGTCCTGTTTTTCAATTTTGGCTAGGATAATATAGGATGTTTATGATTACAAAAGGCATGGCAGTCTTCAATGACATCATCGAAACGATAGGCGAAACCCCCATAGTCCGTCTGAACAAACTTCCAGCCGAGGGTTCAAAGGTATATGTCAAAATAGAGAGAGGCAACCCCGGGGGATCCATCAAGGACCGCGCTGTTCTATCGATGATCGAGGATGCGGAGGCCAAAGGTGTCCTGAAGAAGGGCGGGACCATCATCGAGCCCACTTCCGGAAACACAGGTATCGCCATAGCTATGATCGCAGCAGTACGCGGATACAGGGCAGTCATCGTGATGCCGGATTCCATGTCGCTGGAGCGCAGACAGGCCATACGCGCGTACGGGGCTGAGATAGTCCTCACGCCGGGATCTGGCGGAATGGGGGCTGCTGTGGAAAAGGCAAATGAAATCGCCAAAGAGACCGGAGGATGGGTATGCGGCCAGTTCGACAACCCTATGAATGCGGTCGCCCACCGTGTGGGGACCGGGAGGGAGATCCTCCGCGACCTGCCTGATATCGATTATGTCTTCTCCGGTTTCGGCACAGCAGGAACCGCATGCGGACTTGCCTTGGCATTCAAAGATGCTGGTTCCAGGGCCAAAGTGATAGGTGTGGAGCCTGCAGAGAGCCCCCTTGTGACTGAAGGCAAGGCGGGACCCCACAAGATTCAAGGGATAGGGGCAAATTTCGTCCCCACCATCTTCGACAGGGATCTTCTCGCAGATGTCGTCACAGTCAAAGGCGACGATGCAATCAGGACCACGGTGGAAATGGCTCGTAAAGAAGGAATCTTCTGCGGAATATCATCTGGTGCTGCGGTCTATGCCGCTCTTAAAAAGGCTGAGGAAGAACCCGACAAGATCATTCTGGCGATTCTGCCTGACGGCGGAGAGAAATACATGAGCACCGGAATCTTCGACTGATTCAAAGACCAGTGTTCTTCGGATTGATCAGTTTGCCGATTATTGCATCCTTAACAAAGGGATTGTACTCGTCGAGATCGGGCTTCTCATCGATTATCCTCTGGATGGATTCAGCAACATGTCCGAATATCACCTTGTATGCCTCACAGGACTGTCCGCCGTTCTCCGTCAGACCGTTCTCATAAAAGGCATCCACGCTGCATCCTCCGTTGCAGTATTCGAAGATATCGCACTTCGAACACTTCTCGCGCCTCACTATCGAGCCGACGAGAATGTTCCTGAATCCGTCTGACTTGAATGCATCCGCGATGGAATCGATACCGTCTATGTTCCCCATGCAGAAATCCTTAGGACATGCCTTAGCGCACGGATACAGAGAACCGTCCGGATACATGCACAACCATTTCGTAAGGCATGATGTGTGGGCGCAATCCGAAGGGATTGGTTCTCCCAAATAATGCATTATGTATTGGTAGAATGGCATTAGCGGGACCCTCGCGGTCTTGTCATAAAACCACTGGTCATATGCCTCGATGCTTCCTTTGACGAATTCTTTAGTATCGGGGACGTAGCACTTCCCGCATCCTGCTGCGATCACAGGCGAGAGTGAAACGCTGATGTCCTTTTCCCTGAAATACTGATAGATCTCCTTCTGCCTGAGAGCCGACTCCTTGGATATGGTAGCTCCGACAGAATACTTGTTGTCCTTGGCGGAAAGCGTCTTCAATGTCTTTTCCACATCCTCCGCCCTGAGAATACTGTTGCAGGGGCCTTCGTATGAGACTCCCACATTGATCTTCTTCTCCCTGCAATAGGCCATGAGCCTCTTGTTCAGAAGAGTACCGTTGGTGTTGATGGTGTTCCCGTACCTCATGGAGTTCTTCCCGAAGTACTTCTCCTCCATGGCGATGACTTCTTTGTAGAAGGACATCGGCAGAGTGAGCGGTTCTCCGCCATGCCAGATGAACCATGCTGTCTGATACTCCTCGGAAGCCATCCTGATGAGCTTCTCCACCCTTTCCAGGGAGATCTCGCCTTTCACCCTCTCTTCGGGTGTATGATAACAGTGTTTGCAGTCAATATTGCAGAAAAGTGTCGGTTTGATAACGATGGTGATGTGTGGATTCATGTTAAAGATGAACCGTCACGGACGATGCACCGTGACGGCTGTGAATGTAAAATCAGAAGGGCCAGAAAGGCCATGCACCAAAGAATCCGTCAGTGGCGTAACAGCAGCACGCGATAAGGATTACGACGGTTCCGATAACACAAAGATGCCATCCCCAGGTGTTGCAGTATCCTTTGTCGTTGCAGCAAGTATAGTCGCACTTGGTAAGCTCAGAATGCTCATCGTCTGCCTTTTTGTCAAAACGCTCTGCGTGGTCGTTATCCTGGGGGAGCCCCTCCATAGAGAACGCGATGAATGCGTTCGGGGACTGGCTCTCATACATTACTGTCAGTTTTTCGATGGATTCTGCATCGTAGGACATGAAATTCACCTTATCAGTGGTGGGCTGATGTCTTGGCGTACAATTTGCCATTATATAAATTTAGACTAAACGGAACTGCGACTTAACGCGACTGGACATCAGTTTTTATCGTTTGTCTTCCATGGCAGTGCATGCTCGGGTACACCCTGCCTTATTACAACAGATTGTCGCCGGCCGACAATAGGGTCTACCGGAGGTATTACTGCGAGGGATGCCACCAGTTGAAACAGGGGTTCGGTCTCCGGAGCACCCTCACCGTCAACTACGACATGACCTTCAACACCATCCTCCTGAACGGGATTGCTGGAGATGTTCTGGACTTCGAGGGTACTCATAGAAGATTATGTTTCCTGGACAAACCTAAGGCAGATTCAGATCTTCTAAGAAAAATGGCTGCATACACCCTCATCCTGACCAAATGGGAGCTCCGCGATGATGAGACCGACAGGCCTTCGATCAAGTCCAAAGGTGCCTCAGCCATGCTGAAGGGAGCCATAGACAAAGCTGTCGAAGCATATCCTGAATACGACAGGATGGTAGGCGAAGGGTTCACCAGACTTCATGGGATGGAACTAGATGGATGTAAAGATGCCGTACTTATGGGAAAGACGTTCGGCGAAGGTCTGATAGGTGCTCTGAGGGACATAGCCGGAGAGCACGCCTGTGAGAATCTGGACAATGTTTTCAGACAGCTCGGCACTGTGGTGTATCTCATGGATGCGATCGATGACTTGGATGAGGATTTCAAGGAAGGGACGTACAATCCTCTTCTTCCCGAGAAAGGATTCACCAACTCCAGCGACTTCAGGCTGAAGAACGTATACTCCCTCACTTCGATGCTAAACGAACAGATAGGATCCCTTCAAGGTTCATATTCCAAGGTAAGACCCCAACTACGTGCTGGCCAGGGGATATGCGACAACATCGTTTATCTCGGCATACCCGATTCTGCGAAGAAGGTAATGATGGGAAGCTCCACTGCCAAGACCAGCGTCACAAACGTACTGTCCAACCGCAAACAGCGCATGTCAGAGGGAACCTGAGGGATCGTACTCGCTGCAGACATCCAGCTCATACTTCTCCTCCCCTGTCCTCGAACATACCGTTCCGTCGTACATAGAACAATTCTCACAGCACCCAGGACGGTACCTGTCGCAACCTGATTCGGGCTCTGTGTTCCTGACCTCGACTATGCACACCCACAATCCGTCCTTGTGGTTGCAGAACCTGCAGGTCTTGCATTTGCGGTATGCCTCGTTGGTCATCGCTCAGCATATAACCATGATGCACATTATCCTTTCGCAGACATGAGTGAGATATCCGATTCCATCGAACAGGACCTTCGTTCCCTCGACGAGATTCTTAAAGAACTCAACAAGGAGGCCGCCAACCACAAGGCGGAGAGGGACAGATTCCACCAACAGGCCGATATTCTAGCTGAGAAACGCGACAAACTCCAGGCCAAGGCAAGAAAGCTCTCGGACGAGGCCAGGGCGCTCAAGGCACAGAGGGATGATTACAATCTCACAGCCTCGGAGATGAGACAGAAGCGCGACGAGTGGAACGACAAGGCGAAGACGATGCGCGAACGCGGAGGCTTAGGGGATATCAACGGTGCGAAACAGATGGCGGACACCTACCATCAGAAAATGGTCAAGGCGAACACCAGCGGTCAACTGATCCACGAGAAGATGCATCAGCTCTTCGACGAGGCGGATAAGCTGAGGCAGGAGGCACAAGTCTGCCACGAACAGTATCTGGATTGCAAGAAGGCGGCAGATCTGGAGCACGAGAAGTATATTCAGGTCGTTAAAAGGATCAACAATGTGAAGGATAACCTTCCGGATTGATCAAAGCACCTCGACACCCAACCCTATCAGGATATCCAATGCTTCCTCGGCGAGTTCCGAATTCCTGCTCGCTACACAGTTCTGACGGATTATCACCAGTGCACTGGGGTTAGCAGTCCTGGCGATCACGGCATTCGCAAGTATGTCCACATCGGTCTCCACTCCGCACAGCTCTATCTCGTCATAGAGCCTGAGCTTCTTCATCAGCTCCTCCGAACCGGGCGATGTCTTGCGTATGATGAACCCGTTTGGAAGGTAATCGCCGACCTTTCCATAGACTTCGACACCGGTCGTTCCCCTGATGCAGTACTTGGAAACGGATCTGGAATCAGCATTGTGCAGAATGCTGTCCCCGAATGAATCAAGAACGAAGTAGACATCTCCTCTCATCTTGATTGTATCCTCGATACGTTTGCAGATGTTCTTCTCGATCATCGGTATGAATTTTCCGCCCATCGGGCCTGTTACATGGTCGTTCTGATAATCGACGACAACCAGTGCTTTCATGTACGGCGATAACGGACAGGTTCGGTATTAACGTTTGTTCCCAATCGGTCACAGAATAGTAAATAACTGACAAACTCGGGCCTAACCTTTTTAAATAGGGGGCTTTTATGTTTAATAAACGGTTGGATAGAATTGACATTTTGCGATTCCCCGGATAGGATGCGTGCCTGAGGTATGGACCCCATAGTCATAGGCTATGTCATAGCTATTCTTGTGTTTATTTGCCTATCAGCATTCTTCTCAATGTCAGAGACCGCTTTCACCAGCGTCAGCGAGATCAAGTTGAAGAAGATGGCGAATGAGGGGGATCGCAAAGCAGAGAGGGCCATCGGTATTCTTGAGAACTACGACAAGTTCCTGACCACCATACTGATCGGAAACAATCTGGTCAATATCGCGGCAACTTCCATCGCCACGACGATGTTCGCCATATTCCTCGGTGCGGAAACCGGAGCGTTGGCATCAACTGTGATTATGACGGTGACCCTGCTTATCTTCAGCGAGATCACCCCCAAATCGCTGGCGAAGAAATACCCTGAGAAGATCTGCATCCGCATATGTTCGGCTATACACTGGGTGCTGATCATCTTCACACCCCTGTCGTGGTTCTTCACCAAGATTGCGAATCTGGTAGGGAGCAGCGACGGACCTGCCATCACAGAGGATGAATTGGAAGTCATGATCGATGAGATCCAATCGGACGGGGTCCTCGAGAAGAGCGAGAGCGAACTCATCAAGAACGCGATGAGGCTGGACGACATCCATGTGTCCGAGGTCTACGTCCACCGTGTCGATATCGTAGCGATAGATGTCGATGAGAACATCGATGATCTCGGAAAACTGTTCGTCAGTTCCGGTTTCTCCAGAATCCCTGTGTACGACGACACGATAGACAACATCATCGGAGTGGCTTACTCAAAAACCTACTTCACCAACAAGGCCCTCGGCGTCAAGTTCTCCATCCATGACATACTGATGCCTGTGAAATACATCCCAGAGACCGTCACCGTCGCTGATGCGCTCAGCGAACTCCAGAAATCCAAGATCCATCTCGCGGTCGTTCTGGACTCGTACGGAGGCACCAAGGGCATAGTCACCATGGAGGACCTCCTGGAAGAGCTCGTAGGTGAGATCTGGGATGAGAGCGATGCGGTCCAGCAGGACGTGAGCGCATCCACCGGAGGATGTTACATCGTCAAGGGAATGGCCAATCTGGATGACGTTATGGAAAAGGTAGGCATCTTCATAGACCGTGACGGCTACGATGACCCGTCCCTGTCCGGATTCATAATGCATAAGCTTCAAAGGGCACCTACCAAGGGAGATGTCGTCGAATTGGATAATGCCACGATAACCGTGAATTCTGTCAAGGGTCACCGTGTGATCGACTGCACATTGATGGTCAAGAACGAACCGATCGAGGACGAGCTTTCTTGATGTCCTGAATGAAGTCTGTCATGACCTTTACGGCCACATCTTTCTTCGCGGGGTGGGCCTGTACCTTGCCAAATATGGAGATAACGTCACCGTGATGAGCAATCTCGTAGATACCTTGGACGGCCTTCTGCTTATCGAGACGGAGATAGAACATATCGTCCTCATCCACGCGGTTGTCGATATCCTCGAGTATGCTGTCCAGGATGACGTCGCCTAATTTGGAGAACAGTTCCGTAAACTCCCTCTGCTTGGTGATACGGGTCTCCAGGATCATCATGGTGTTCCCATGCTCGCTCTCGGTGATCTCCTCTTCGAACTCGATATCGCCCAAGAGCTCCTTCAATGTGTCTTCCAGCAGATCCTGCCTCTCAGTGGCGTAGCAGAAGGTCTGCACCCTTACCCAGTGGAAGGTTACCTGCATCCTCAGTCCTCCTTGGGCAGCAGTGCACCTATAGCCTCAGGATCCTTTGACGATAGGTGGAATACCCTCTTCCCAGTCACCTTGAGTCCAATCCCCATGTCTTCGCCGACTGCCGCATAGGTCTTGTACTTCACTCCCTTCAGAGTCCAATCGGAATAGTTCTTTATGATGTTCAGTTCGCCGATCCTGAATGTTATGATCTCCGATTTGGGGATGACCGTTTTCCTGATCACATAGAGGATCTCAAGCCTGTCGTCATAGACCGTCACGGTGAACCTAGCAGCAAAGCATGCGATGATGCATATTCCAAAGAAGACCCCGCAGATGATTATGGCCGTCATCGACATGCCCTGATAATAGACCAATTTGGTGACGAGCATAGCAACCCACGTTATGACCAGCATCGCTGCGAGAAGGATCGCCAAATTCTTTGGGAGGATCATACGTGACTCCTGATAGGAAGGCTCCATGCCAGCTTATCGGATTCTCCATATAAATCCGTATCTTGGACGACATCCAATCAACAACCTTTATATGTCACCTATCTATCCTGGGGTATAGTTGGTCCCGTAGCTTAGCACGGTTTGAGCGTCCGGCTGATAACCGGAAGGTCCTGAGTTCAAATCTCAGCGGGACCACTCATCTCTTCTTCAATGATTACTAAACTAATATCTACGTGCATTATTGTCTCAAAGGCAAGCCGTTCGTTTGACTCTAAAGCACAAAAATCAATAAAAAATGGGGGTAGACCCCCAATAGTTTTCAGAGACCAGCGTTCCTCATCTGGAGGAGCGCTCTCTTGGATGCGAGGTTGCCGCCTGCGGCACCTTTGTTGAACCACCTCTTGGCCTCGGCAGGATCCTTCTCAGTTCCGACTCCGTCGAGATAACAGCGTCCAACAATGAACATCGCATCGGGATCGCCGTTGTTGGCAGAGAACAGATAGGACTGGAACGGAGATTCATCTCCCTTGAGTTCTATCTTCTTGCCTGTGGCCCCCTCTACGATCTCTCTTGAGACAACATGTCCCTGCTCTGCCGCACGCGTATACCAAATGAGCGCCTTCTTCTCATCGGACTTGGTTCCGATTCCGTTGGCGTAGCAGTATCCAGTGTAGTATTGGCAGAGGACGTTTCCAGTCTCGGCACCCTTGCTGAACCACTCGAATGCGAGTTTATCGTTCTTATCGGTTCCAACACCCTCGAAGTAGGCGTATGCGACATGGTATTGGGATTTTCCGAACCCATTGTCTGCAAGTTTCTTGTGGAGCTCAAACGCTTTCTCGGAGTCCTTTGCGGTTCCTCTTCCCTTGGAATAGGCTTCAGCGACCGAGAACATGGCCTTCATGAAGTTATCCTCCGCAGCACGGTTCAACCATTCGAAGGACAGTTCGTTATTCTTCTCCACACCTCTTCCGAGAGCATATGCCGTTCCGATGTTGTAGCATGCGATGGTGTTTCCATGCGCCGCTGATTTCATATAATACTCGAGAGCAGTCTTAGCATCCTTTCTGAATCCGATACCTTCAGCATAATTGTCTCCGGTGATCAACTGGGCATATCCGTCACCGAGGTCTGCCGCTATCTTGAACCATTCTGCCGAGAGCTTGGTGTTCTTGGGGACCTGTTTGCCCTTCGCATAAAGCTGTCCGAGCATGATCATAGCATCGGTCTGCCCCATGGATGCGGCCCTCTCCAGATACTGGATACCTTTGTCCCTGTTCTTATCCTCGCCGACACCGCCCAAATAGCATCTGGCCATGCCGTATAATCCTTCGCGGGAACCTCTGGTAGCCGCGACATAATACCAGGAATTGGAATAATTGCCGTCTTTGGCCACTCCGATTCCGTCCATGTAGCACCTTCCGAGGTTGTACATGGCATCGACGGATCCCAGATCCGCCGCTTCGTCATATAGAGCGAATGTCTTCTTATGATCGCGCTCCACGCCGAATCCGTACTCATAGCATTTCGCCAATGCTAGGTACGCAGGCACGAATTTCTTATCTACGAGCGCCTGGAGCAGCTTTGCACCCTCCACGCGATCCCTTTTTACTCCGGTACCGTTGAGGACACATATTGCGACCTGGCAGGAACCGTCTAGATCCCCCATGGACTCGGATTTCTTGTAGGATTCATATGCCTTGACAGGATCAAATCCGCCTCCGACTCCGAGTTCGTAGAGTTTTCCGAGAATGAATGCAGCATCCGCATCGTCCTCCGATCTCTTTAAGTAATATTCGAAAACCGCACCGTCTTCGGGCGTTTCGTGCGTTTTGTAGTAGTTGAACAGAACCAGATAAGCATCCAGATTGCCTTTCAGAGAAGCACGGAAGAACCACATGGCGGCCTCTTCCTCATCCTTTGCAACA
The DNA here is from genome assembly GCA_015063285.1 of Thermoplasmata archaeon. Lineage (NCBI taxonomy): Archaea > Methanobacteriati > Thermoplasmatota > Thermoplasmata > Thermoplasmata archaeon. The sequence goes on along the minus strand of SUST01000002.1, from coordinate 209,279 downwards.
ACAATGCCGTTGCTGTAACAGATACCTACGACGACAGCAGCCAGAGTGTTCCCTCCTTTCGCTGCCTTGAGATACCAATCGAAAGCGGTAGCATCGTTCTGCTCCGCCCCCTCTCCGAGTGCAAAGATCTGCCCAAGCTTGAAGCGGGACTGCACGTCCCCCGCTTCAGCCATAGAAGTCAATTGCTCTAAGGATTGCATTAGAAGGCGAGTAAACTAGTGTCCATAATAAAAGTATCCCTTACTCACTCCAACGTTTTAGAACTCACTGAATCGTACTTCTTATTCCTTATGTAAATAAGGACGCCTGTGGATACCAAAGCTATGTCCAACAGATAGAACGCCAGAACATAAGATATATCGTCGTTAATCAGCTTGTTTATAACTCCGCAGATATAGCCCACCAGCACTATGCTCATGAACAGTATGCTCGTACCGACGTTGGTGCGTGCGCGGAACGCCTTCCTCAGATTGAAAGGCCAGGATGCAGCGAAGCACACCAGCATAGCCGCCTCGAAAATGCCTGTTATCATGACCCCGTCTACCCCGATGTAGTATTTCTTTTTGACCTACATGGATTCGACCGTATCCCATTTTAAATCAAACCGCCATTGAGTCCCATGGACCTCACAAGGGAAGAGGAAGCGATTCTAAACGGAGAACAGGGAGAAGGCAGACAGAAGGCCATGGAATTGGTCACTGCCCTGGGAAAGATCTACGGGGCTGACAGCCTCATCGATATCACATCCGCACACCTGTCCGGAGCATCATACAAGACCATCGGCGATGGCGGGCTCAAATACCTGGAGGACCTGGTCGGAGGAGGCGCCACCGTATCGGTGCCATCCACGCTGAACCCTGTCGGCATGGATAGGAACAGGTGGAAGGAGATGCACATCTCCGAAGAATTCGCTCAGAAGCAACTCAGGATCATCGACCTTTACGGCCAGATGGGAATCAAGAAGACCTGTTCCTGCACACCGTATGTAGGCCCCAATGTGCCCTCGATGGGCGATCACGTAGCCTGGTCCGAATCCTCTGCCTTGAGTTTCGTCAACTCATATATCGGGGCAAGGACCAACAGAGAAGGAGGGCCTGGAGCCCTAGCTGCGGCTATCCTCGGAAAGACGGCGAATTATGGTCTACACCTCGACGAGAAAAGGAAACCGACAGTGGTGATAGATGCAGATATAGACGGTTCTATCTTCTCATACTCCTTACTGGGCCAAGCCGTTGGAATGGCCATCGGCTCTGGCGTGCCGTTCTTCAAGAACATCTCTCCCGAAGTGGAGGAGGCCAAGGCGCTGTGTGCGGCCATGGCTGCATCAGGATCCATAGCACTCTACCATGTGGACGGGGTTACCCCCGAAGCAGGGAACTTCGACGTATCCGACCTGGAGGTCATCCACATCGGCAAGCAGGAATTAGAGGCCGCTTACTCCAAACTTAACAAGACCGAGGATGTCCAGCTGATAGCGATCGGATGCCCCCATCTCACCGAGAAGGAGATGCATCAGATCGCCTCTTTCCTCAAAGACAAGGAGAAGAAGAACAAGGACATCGAGGTATGGTTCTGCACCTCTACCGAGATCAGGGAGAAATGTGCGGAGGATGTCAAGATCATGGAGAGGTTCGGACCTGTGTTGGCGGACACATGCATGGTGGTTGCACCGATAGAGGGAACATTCGAGAGGACCGCCACCAATTCGGCCAAGGCCGGAAACTATCTTCCAACACTTTGCTCGCAAAAAGCCATGTGCAGGGACATCTCAGCCCTAATGGAGTTGGTACTGTGATCTTCCAGGGGCGCAGCATATCTAATGGAAAGGCCAGAGGAGAGGTGATCAAACTCGATGAACCTCTGAGCTTCCTCGGAGGAGTGGACGGTTCCACTGGGGATCTGAGGGTCAGAGAAGGCAATGTGGCCGGAAAGATCCTGGTCTTCCCCAAAGGAAAGGGGAGCACGGTCGGTTCATATGTCATGTACGACCTGATGGTCCACGGCAAGGAACCTGCGGCCGTGATCAATGAGGCTGCCGAGACAATTGTGGCCACCGGTGCGGTGATATCATCGATACCCATGGTAGACCAGATCCCATCGGTCAGACTGTTCGAGGATGGGGACATCGTCAATATCAATGCGACCGCGGGAACCGTCGATATCGAAGGCATCGACTACAAAGAGGTCGTCTCTTCCGTAGTTTCCAAAGACGGCAAATGTGTATTGGAGAAACGTCCGGAGAGGAACCACTCCTTCCCCGGATACTGGTCCTTGGTAGCAGGAAAGATCGAGCCTGGGGAGTCTCCAGAAGATGCGGCACGCAGAGAGATATTCGAGGAAACAGCAATCGAAGTCGGGAAACCGCTCGGAACGATGGATCCCTTATACGTTCGTGAGGGCAAGACGCTGTTCAAAGTGTACCCGTTCCATTTCGATGCTGGGAATCAGGAAGTAATACTGAACGAGGAAAATGAAAGATTCATCTGGGCATCGATAGATGAAGCAAAGGAGATGAGGACGGTAACGGACACCGTGCTCGTGATGTCGCATTTTCTCCTATAAAATATAAATAAGCCGTGATGATGCCATTGACTATGCAGACTTATCTCATCGAGAAGACAAAGACCTCCATCAAGATCGGGTTCAAGGATCCTAACATGACCCTTATCACCCCTATGATCAAGGCATTGAACGAGGATTCGAACGTCAAACTCGTCAGATATATCGATCAGCACCCCGAACTCATCGACCGTGCACTCTATGTCGAGGTCACCAAGGGAGACCCCGCCAAGGCGATCGAGAAGGCGGCGGAATCGGTATCCAAATACTACTCCAGCTGATACTGATGTATCGCAAGTGCATAACGGCCGAGACAGGCATCGGAATGCACAACTACCTGTGCGACACAGACGGCACCGGTGGCCATCTGAAGACACTTCCAGAGGATTTCATAGTCAGAGAGATCTCCAGCCCACCTAGGCAGAAAGACAACGGGGATTATTCTATCGCTACCGTTACTGCAAGAAATTGGGAGACCAACCGTATGGTCAGGCTCATGTCCCGCAGCATGGGCGTGTCCAGAGACCGTATCGGTTTCGCAGGAACCAAGGACAAAAGAGCGGTCACCACGCAGCTGATGTCCGTCTACGGCACAGAGGACCTTTGGAAAAAGGTCGACCTCAAGGATTTGGAGATCAAAGATATCTACAGGGGCGCCAGAGGCATAGACATCGGCGACCTTGTCGGGAACGAGTTCGAAATAACGATCAAAGACTGCACCATGGAACCTTCCCTGATCAAAGATACTGTCGACCAGGATATCGGCATAATAAAGAAGACCGGGGGATTCCCCAACTATTTCGGAGTACAGAGATTCGGTGCAGTGAGGCCGGTCACCCATCTTGTCGGTGAAAGGCTCGTCCGCGGCGACATTAAGGGCGCTGCGATGACATATATAACATTCACAACAGACGAGGAGGAGGAAAGGCTCCGTCTGAAGAGACAGGAACTGGCCTCCACAGATGTTTCCGAATGGGACAAGATATTCCATTCCATACCTCCGGCGATGGCCTTCGAAAGGATGATGGTCGGAGTGCTTATGAAGGATCCCGAGAATTGGATCGGGGCCATTGACATCGTCCCTGCGAATCTGCAGATGATGTTCGTCCACGCGTACCAATCATGGCTTTTCAACGAGATGCTGAGCAGGCGTATGGATGCGGGACTCCCGCTGAATATGCCTGTCGAAGGAGACATCGTCATCCCTCTGGATGCGAACAAGATCCCTCAGCATGAGAACCCGATACTCACAACCTCGAAGAACATCGACCTGGTGACCAGACAGGTCAGGGCAGGAAGGGCTTTCGTCACCATCACCCTCTTCGGTTCGGACGGAGAGCTGGCGGAAGGAGAGATGGGTGAGATCGAGAGGAAGGTCATCGAAGAGAACAAACTGAGTCACGAGGATTTCATCATCCCCGGACTCCAGAGATGCACCTCCAAGGGCAGCAGAAGGGAGATACTCTGTCCTCTCAAGGAAATCGGTTATGAGATGACTGAGGAAGGATACAAACTTAACTTCTCACTCCCTAAAGGGAACTACGCCACCTGCCTTCTCAGAGAATTCATGAAGTCCGAGATGAGAGATTACTGATCCACACCGGTCAGCAGCTGTATCTGCCTGGCCTGGTATACACCGACCTTGCATGCCCTCATTATCTCGTAGATACTGGTCCCCTGTACCCTGTCCAGAACTATCTTCATCGACTCGTCGCGGATGACCTTCGCATTCATCGCCTTGTAGACGTAGGAAATAAGACGCTTGGCCTCATCCACATCCTTGAACGAACCCGATACATACACCCTGTCCAACGGCAGTTTTGGTTTGGTCTCCAGATCCTTCCAGCTCATCCTCATGATGATGTCGTTCGAAGCATGCTCCATCTTCTGGAATTCGGGAGAACCAGGTACGATTTCACCGTACGGGGCCTCTTTGCGGATGTATTCCTGGATTTCCTCCAGATCTCCGCCCTCGAACCCCAATGACAGGAGAAGATCCTCATCATCCGGAGCGGTCCTGGATACGTATGCGCGGCGCAGAACCTTCTCTGCGGATCTCTTGATCCTCGTATCCTCGAACTTCTCGGGCTCATCCCTTATGAGGTTCCTGGCCTCCTCGTCGTGTCCCGCACTGTTCAGGACCTCGACCATCTCTCTGATGGCGTCCTTGTCCTTGATGTTGCTGGCCTTGAACATCTTATAGGCATCCAAGATTCCAAGGTCCTTACGGGATTCCCTCTCGATCTTTGCGAAAAGTATGATCGTGCGGGCATCATCTGGAGCCTGCTGCAGAATCTCCTTGGCCTCCTTCTCGGCACGGGCCATGTAACCTCTCTCATATAGTTTGAAAGCGAGTTCGTAATGTAGAGGTATGTTTTCAGTATCCCTGGCAACGGCCATAGTGTAGCTGTCGATGGACCTGTCGTAATAGCCCAACCCCTGCTGCGCATCCCCTTTCTTCGCCAATACCGAAGGAAGGTTCAGTCCGAGGGTTATCGCCTTCTCGTATTCCTGAAGCGCTCCTCTGTATTCGGATTTGGCCATCTTGACGTCACCCAAGGATTCATGCAGAACACCGCTCTTGGGATTGTCCTTCAATGCATCGCTGACCAGATTCTGGGCGTTGCTGAACTCGCCGAGACGTATAAGAATCTCCGCCTTCAGACATGTGTACGAAACATCGTCTCCTTCAAGGGAGATCGCACGGTCGATCTGTCTGAGAGCGCTCCTATAATCTCCCATGGCCATCATGGATTCCGCTATGGCCTTGATTGCAGCCGGATCCTCCTCTGCCGTCTCCGGTAACGTTTCTGTCTGATCCTCTAACTCTGCTGAACCTTCATGGATCGAATCCATGGCTACCCTAAGGCGTGCGGAATCAGGGTACTTGGTCAACGCCTCGCTGACCACATCCAGAGCCTCTGCCCTCTTGCGCAAGGCCAGACAGCATGATGCTACTTCCAACGCGGATTCTTCCGACTTTGTCTTATCGTAAACATCCTTGGCCTTCTTCAGGGCACTCTCTGCGGCACCAGATTCCCTCAGTATCCTGGCCTTCATCAATGCGACATCGGCGTTGGACGGCTCTGTAACGGCACACATGTCGACGAAATACAGCGCCTCCTTGTATTTTCCGCTCTTCTCCAGGATCACCGCTTTGCGGACCATTGCATAAATGGAATCCGGATCTAGCTCAATCGCACGGTTCAGGGAATCTATCGCACCGTAGAGATCCTCCATCTTCTCCTGTATCGAAGCCTTGGATATCCAATACTGGGATTCGTTGAGGTCCAGCGTTACCGCCCTGTTGTAGGACGCCTCTGCGGAATCAAGGTCTCCTCTGGCCTCGTCGGCCATTCCTTTCGAATGCCAAATGACAGGGTCATGAGGGGCCAGCTCCGCAGCTGCAGCATAAGAAACTGATGCCTTCATGTATTCGCCCAGGGCATATTCTGCATTGCCTCTCAGCCTCCTGATCATCGGATCAGGAGCGGTATCCCTCTCAAGATCGTAACAGAGGAACATGGCCTCCCTGTACATGCCCTCCTCTATCATGGAACCCACGACATTGAGCACGTTCTCTCTGGACGGCTCCAGACGCAGCACGTTCCTCAGGGTCATCATTGCCCCGCTCATGTCGCCTGTTCCGCTGAGCGCGGTGGAAAGGGTGAACATGGTCGGGATATCGTTAGGCTCTATGTCCAGGATCCTTCTGCAGACATCCAATGCACCCTGGATGTCCTGCCTGCTGACCATTATGTCCTTCTTCAGGACCAGCGCCTCGAAGTACTTCGGGTCCTCTGAAAGGAGCTTGTCGCATTCCTTCTCAGCCCCCTTCACATCGTTGTTGATGAACCTCATCCTCGCTGCCAGCACCCTTACTGAGGGTTCGTTCTTAGCGAATATCACAGCTGTCCTGGCAGTCTTGGATGCCCCGCGGACATCGCCTCTCTTCAAAAGATACTTCGATTTGGATACCTGATAGTTAGGATCCTTCTTGTTCGAATGAGACATGCGGTTCAGGAGATACTTCGCATCTTCCAGGGAACCGTTGTTCACAAGCATATCGATGATCTCCGAATAATCCTGGGAACCGGAGTTCTCATTGTCCAGATAATCGTAGATGGCGTTCATCAGGTCCTTATCCGAGCCCATGTGGGCATACGCCATTATCCTCCCTTGGAGTACCCTTACGATGGAAAGGTCCAACTCATCATAGATGTTCAATGCCTCATCGGGCTCATGACCGGCTATGAATGCCTCGGCTGCCTCAAGACGCACATAGGTGGGGGCCTTGCTGCCGATCTTATCATAAACCATCTTGGCGGAGCGCCAATCATCCTCGTCCGCTGATGTCCTGGCGGAGACCAGCAGGAACTCCCATTCCCCATTCTTGTAATGTTCAGAATTGATCAGCCTATTAGTAGCTGAATCCTTGTTGCCTCTATGCCAATTCTTGTATATCAGATAGAGCTCCTTGTACTTCTCGTCCACCGGGGTCTTCGACTCCAGTTGCTCCCTTGCATCATATACCGATTCCATATCCTCCCAAGGGCCGTAGGGATCGTCTTCCTTCAGGATACTGTAGATCTCTCTGTTGGCAGGGTCGATATCCAACGCTTTCTTGGCGCTTTCCACGGATTTGAACTTGTCCCCGTCTCCATGATACAGCTTGGCCTCCGCAAGATAGATGGAGAAACGGTCCTTTGACTTGTTCCTTGATAGGAGTTCTGCTGCGGCCTTCGTCTCGCCTTGGTCTATGAGGATCTCGGTGGCCCTTACTGTCGGGGAACTGTCCTGAGGACGCGATTTCGATGCCAGGGATATCAGCGTATCAGTGGGAACCTTCTTCTGATCCTTGGAAAGAGCATCCATCAGACTAGTGAGAATGGCAGGGTGTATGAAACCATCCGATGAGAGGATCTTGGCTGTGATTGATTCCAACCTGTTCTCGGGAACCTTTCCGTTGAGTACCTTCCAAAGACGGTACTCATCAGAGCTAGCAAAAACAGGCAGATTCTCCATGGTCCACAAATGTCTTTCCTTTTATTAATCAATGGCGAGAAGAGTGGCAGAATGAGACATGATGCGATATCTCCCCGGCCTTTTTCTTCTCTTTATAACTGGTTTTACGCTGCTGGTGTTGGAGAATCCAGGATCATCAACGAGGTCTTGGATAGGCTTATATAGTTCCCTCCAATAACGGAGTTTCAGTGCAGCTGTGATCTAGCTGGTTAGGATCTGAGCCTTCCAAGCTCATTGCCCGGGTTCGAATCCCGGCGGCTGCACTCATTCTTCTTCGTCCAGATGTGTTTTCGAGTGCAACCACACTAATTCACAACAGATTCAATGTGATTGTCAGAACGGTCACGTTGATGATGTCCAATACCACACCGCCGACCAATGGAATCACGAATGTTGCAATCTGGGCCGGACCATACTCTTTCTTTATTGCCTCGACATTCGCGACCGCGTTCGGTGTCGCACCGATACCGAAACCAACGAAACCTGCTGTTATGGCTGACGCCTCATAATCCCTTCCGGCGAATCTGAACACGACATAGTATGCGAAAAGGATTATGATTACGGTCTGAATGACCAGAGTAGCTATCATCGCTCCCGCCAGGCCTGCTATCTGCCATAGCTTAATGCCCATCAATGCCATCGAAAGGAACAGACAAAGCCCGAGCCAGCCGATTGTCTCAATCTCTTTCACTGGCAGCTCGTATCCTTTCATATCCGCTATGTTCCTGACAATTATCGCAAGAATGAGCCCGCCGAAATAGGAGGGGAAAACGACCCCGATGTCGGTAAATATTTGGTCCAATACCATCCCTAAACCGATACAGACGGCGAGAAGGATCATCGCCATGAGCAAACTGTCCTTATTCATGACGTCTGCCTTTTCCTTGACCTCTTCAGGCTCCACCTCATCGGATTTGAGACTGTGTTTTGAGATGAGACGTCTGGCCAAAGGTCCTCCCAACAATCCTGCGATCGCAAGCCCTACTGTAGCAGAAGCCACGGCTATGACGTCGGCACCTACCAGCCCATAGTCCTCCACAAGGATTTCTCCATAAGCGGCCGCCGTTCCGTGTCCTCCGGCCAATGAAATGGAACCCAAAGCCAGACCATATCCGGGCTCCAATCCGAAAAGGGTCACCGATGCCATCCCTACAATGTTCTGGATGATGATCAGGGCTCCGATAAGACCGCCGACTATCAGGACCATCTTACCCCCTGCCTTGATCATGGATACCGACGCCATGAAACCGATGGAGCAGAAGAACAGGTTCATACAGTTGTTCTTGAAGGTATCTTCGAAGACAATCTCGACACCTGCCCCCTCATAGAGCAGAAGCATGATGACGGAAAAGATCAGGCCTCCGACGACTGCGGATGGGATGCAGTACTTCCTGAAGAATGCGACGTGATTCACGAGGAATACGCCGATTACCAACACCAGAGCGCCCAACGCAGCGCTTTGGAACATGTCAAGAATGATCTCATCCACATTCAGGTATATTGCAGAGAAGATTTAATCCCTATCAGGTCTGATCGATATAGAGTTTGCAAAGAAAAACAGTTTATAAGTTGGATGATTGGACCGAATCATGCCGAGAAAGGTCTGCGTCATCCTATCAAGCCCATCCCGCAAAGGAAGCACATCCACCTTAGCGATAGAAGCGGCGAATGCCATCGAGGATGCCGACCGGCACGTTCATTTCCTGAACGAGCTCAGTTTCAGAGACTGCCAAGGCTGCCATAACTGCAAGAAGGGGAGACCATGTCCTCTTAAGGATGACCTGGTCCCGGTGCTGGAGGATGTGAGGGACTGCGATGCCCTGATTGTGGCGACACCGGTCTATTTCGGAAGAGCGACCGGCCTCTATCACATGTACGAGGACAGAACATTCAAGCTGTACACGGAACAGCCTGATCCGCCGAGAAGGAAGGCTTTGGTCATAGCCTCGTCGAAAGCCCCTAGAAAGGTTGCACAACCTACAGCCGAACGTTTGCAGAGGATCCTGACTCGCAGGAACTTCGAAACGTCCATTTTCCTGCACAGCGTCAACGAGGATGGGGCCCCTCAGGACAACCCTGATATGCTGGCCCGTGTGCGCGAAGCTGGAAAGAGCCTTCTCGACTGAACTCGAACCAGCTCCGATTCCGGTCACTACTTTGTCGTCTATGATAGTCATTCGCTCGATTCGAACTGTGAGCGATAGAGATCGGCATACACTCCGCCTCTACCCAAAAGCTCATCATGCGTTCCCTTCTCCACGATATTACCGTCCTTCATGACCAGAATGACGTCGGCATTGCGAACTGTTGAAAGCCTGTGTGCGATCACGAAACATGTCCTCCCAGCCATCATGGAGTCTATGGCGTTCTGAATGATCACCTCGGTACGGGTGTCGACTGAACTGGTCGCTTCATCTAATATCAACATCGGCGAATCGTCCACCAGAGCTCTAGCGATACATATCTGCTGTCTCTGACCCTCAGAGAGCGAAGTCTTAGCTCCTATGTGAGTGTCCAATCCATCAGGGAGGGATTCGATAAACATCTCCAGCCCGACCTTCCTGCATGCCTCCTTAACATCCTCATCCGATACGTCCCTGCAGTATGCGATGTTTTCTCTGATTGTCCCTTCGAACAGCCATGTATCCTGTAGGACCATGCAGAACATATCGCGAAGATCCTTCCTTGACATTTCGGAAATCGGGGTCCCGTCTATGAGGATCTCTCCGTCGCTCACCTCATAGAACCTCATCAGTAGATTCACTGTGGTGGTCTTTCCAGCACCGGTCTCGCCTACTATGGCAACCTTCTGTCCTGGTTCCACAGTAGCGGAGAATCCCTTGATGGTTTCGGCACCTTCGACATATCCGAAATGGACGTTCCTGAATTCCACCCTGCCTTTGACCTCTTCAAGCTTACTTACTTCGATTTCAGGGGACATTTCTCCCAGAGAAAGGAAGTCCGCTATTCTTTCGGCACCGGCACCGGCCGCCTGTATGTTACCAAGAGAATGAGATATCATATCAAGTGGCCCGGAGAACAGTTTCACGTAGAATATGAACGAAACCACCATTCCGATAGTCATATGTCCTTCTATTACCATTATCGAACCGACTATACATACTGCCACATACCCCAGATTGCCGAAGAACTTCATTATCGCTGGAAGAAGTCCCATTGTGACCTCGGAACGGAATCCGCTAGCACGCAATTCCTCATTGATCTGATCGAACTTCCCTTTGTTCTTCTCGGAAGCTGAATAGGCCAGGACCACATCATGGGTGGTGTACAGCTCTGATATCAGCCCGTACATCCTGCCGATGTTCTTCTGCTGATTACGATAGTACTTTTGGGTACGACCAACGACAACCGTTGCCACTAACATCCCGGCACCGCATGAGACCATAGAGACCACAGCTAGTGTGACGTCCATTATGAGCATCACTACCACCAATACGATGAATATCAGGATGCCATGGGTGAATATCGGCAGACCCCTGGCCAAAGAAGTACCGATCGTATCGGTATCATTGATGAATCTGCTCATGACATCTCCCTTCTTACAGTTGTCGAAGAAACTCATCGGCAGACGGTCCAGTTTGATCTGCAGGTCAGACCTCATCTTGCGGGCCACATTCTGAGCTATTCCCGTCATCCAATACTGACGGAGATACATGGCCAATGTCGCTATCCCGTAGAGAGATAATGCAATCAGACCATTAGACGTGACCGCAGCCAGGTCGATATTGCCATCATAGAGTCCATCAGATATTATGTCGGTCATGGCGCCTATGAATTCGGGGACGACCGCCGTTAGAATGGATTCCACGGCAATCATTACCATCGCCAGTATGAACAAGGCTCTGAAACGGTACAGGTAGCGGAATATCGTGCTCCAAGCTTCTCTGGTAGATTTTGGATTATCGCTGATCACCACACCGCGGTAATAGCCTCCGTGAAGCCTGGGTGCTCCGGTCATAGCTCATCACCCGTCCTTTGGGATTCGGCTATCTCTCTGTAAATCTCACACTTTTCCAACAGTTCTAAGTGAGTTCCGCTATCTACTATTCTTCCGTCATCCATCACTAGGATCCTGTCCGCGCCTCTGGCGGTACCTATCCTCTGCGTGACCAATATGACTGTGGAATCTTTGGTACGTGCCTTGAGCCTTCTGCGAACCTCCAGATCCGTACGGAAGTCTATGGCTGAGAAACAGTCGTCGAATACATAGATCTCTGGATTCTTGCAGACCGCTCTGGCGATAGAGAATCTCTGCTTCTGCCCTCCGGATATGTTCCTCCCTTCCTCAGACAGGTTTATATCCAATCCTCCTTCGGATTCAACGAATCCGTCTATGCATGCTACCTTCAATGCATCCCATATGTCATCATCATTCCTTCCCTCAGAACCCAGACCATAGTTCACATTGTCCCTCACATTACCGGATAGAATTGTCGCCCTCTGAGAGACGAAACCTATCTTGGACCTCAATGAATCCAGATCATATCCTTTAACATCCACGCCATCTATGAACACCGTCCCCTCGATCGCATCATAGAATCTCGGAATCAAATCCACGAGAGTGGTCTTTCCGCATCCGGTAGCCCCTATGATCGCTACCGTCTCACCGGGATTGACATCGAAAGTCACATCCCTAACCGTATCTGCCGGTGAACCGGCATAACGGAACGAGACATCCTTGAACGAGATGGACCCGGATCCGTCACCTTCTTTCTCCGTACCGGATATTATCGTCGGTTCGGTCTCCAAGACCTCGAAGATACGCTCCAGTGATGCCTGGGCACGCGGGAAGGCGTTGAATATCTGGACCAGTGTACGGAAACCGTTCAGTGCCATCAAAGCATAAGTGGAGAATACGATCATCTCTGAGAACAGTAAGAGACGGTCGTCGGTTGAATCCGAACTAATTATGATGAATGCACCCAGCCAATATATGGTCATAGAAAGTGTGTTCCTGATGAACCCGTTGAGGGGAACGTTGACTGCCATAATCCTCATGGCATGGATGTTGTTATCCGCGAGTGCGTCATTGGCCCTCTCGAACTTCTCCCTTTCCAGACTGTCGGCATTGTATGCCCTGATGACCCTCTGTCCGGTCAGCATCTCCATTGTCATCCCGTTGATTCCATCATGAAGGGACTGCACCTTCCTGAAAAGAGGTGCGGTCAGACGCATTACAGTTATGATTAACAGGACCATAGCAGTCACTGCTATCAGGGTGGCCGCAGTCCACGTGATATCGCTCTGACTTATCCTGACGATGGCCCATATGGAGATAATGGGCGCTCTGATCAGAGATTCCAGCGCCGTCCCTATGAAATCTTGAATCTGTTTAACATCATTAGTGGAACGAGTGATTAGACTGTATGATGAGATCCTGTCTATCTCATTGAAGGAGAACTTCTGTATATGGTCGAACTCTGCCTCGCGGATGGTCTTGGCCACCGATGACGATATCCATCCCACGGTCACACTGATGACGAGACCAACAGTCATGCTGCCTATTGCACACAGGACCATTGGGATGGCTTCATCCAACACCTGCTGCGTGGTACCTCCGGTGGTGATCACTTCAGTAATGGACGCCATATAACTGGGGATCTCCAGATCCAACCACACTTCCAGTATGATCATGAACAGTACGACTAACGCAAGAGCCCATTCCTTACGATGAAAGAACCTTACGAAAGAGAAAACCCCGCTCATGATACCAGTCAGACGTGTGAGTGGCTTTTGAGGATATATATTGGATGTTTAGGCCACCCTTTGAGTTAATAAATGAAATCGGTAAATACGAACAACACCATCGATTATCCATGGCAGATGAGAAATCCGAGGAATTCAGAAGATTCATTCTGGAGAACAGAGAGATCATTGAAGCAATCCTGAACGAGGACGCGAAAGAGAAGAAAAAGGCCTCCAAGAAAGAGAAACTGGACGATAAAAAGGAAAAGGCCAAGACCAAAGCGAAGGAAGCCAATGAGACGATCATCTCGATCATCAGTGACGACAATGTTCAGCAGCATTTCATCACTGGTTGCCTGGAATTCATCCATTTCTTCGAAGCGGTCATCGATGCCGTCCCCATGTCCCCCGAAACCAGGGAAGCTGTGAATAAATTCGGGGAGACTCGCGACACCACCATCCGCAACATCGTCGCAGTCGGTGCCAAGGATAAGATGGAAAGCATCAATATCAACGAGATCAAGAAGGAGCCATCGAAGTCGTCAGCCGGGAAGAAAAAGGCTGAAAGCATCAAGATCAACACAGTGAAGAAAAAGAAGACAGCGTGATTTCACGCCTTCCTATTCTTTACGAGGTTCTCGTCTAGTTCGTCTGGCGTATAGTATTTGCACAGCTCGGTCGCCAAGTCACAGTATTTCTCTTCAGTGCTTAGCAGGCCCCCTTTCATGAGATAGGGGGAGACACCATTATCGAATGCCGCCCAATATGTGGACATGACGCAATACTGAGCGAACATGCCCATAATAAGCATCGCATCGCAATCATTCGCCTTGATCGTCTCAGCAAGATTTGTCTCGTTGAATGAATTCATGTGATGCTTCACAATGACTATGTCTGAATCAGCAATGCTGAATCCATCAAGGAGTTCATAGGTTTCCTCAGTGATCCCTTCTAAACATGTTTCTCCCTCGTACAAAATCCAGATTACAGGCCTACCGGCATCTCTGAACTTTTCGATAACCGATTGCATCAGAGGAGTGTGTGCTGCAGCTGAATCCAAAGTAGAATCGTCAGGACCTATGATGAACTTCTTCTGGACGTCTATAATCACCAAGGCCAGTCTTCTGTCCTTCTTATCGATTACTTTCATCGAACGGTGCTTGCTCTCCATATGGATTCCTCAGCATTTGTTGTTCTTAATCATATAATAGCAGACCAGATACAGCACAACGATATATGCCGCCATAATCACTACAGAATCCATGCCTACGCTGTAATCTGGGAGCATTATTCCCCTCATCAGATTACTCACATGAGTGAGAGGAAGCGCATAAATCACATATGCTGCGGCGGTAGGCAGTGTGTTTGAATCAAATAGTGTACCGCATAGGAAAGTCATAGGTATAACGACCACGCTTGAGAATAATGACAGAGACTGCGTCTTCTTGGCCAGCATTCCTGCCAACATCCCTAGCAGAGAGAACATCAATCCTGCGAGAATGATCACGACGAATATCCACGGGCTTATGACCACCTGCGGAGAAAGAAGCCACCCTACAATCAGAAGGATTGTGCAACTGATCAATGCCCTTAACATTCCCTGAATTGTCTTTCCCAAAATGATGGAGGAGATATGCAGGGGACAGAGGAGCATCTCATCGAAGCTCATATAGAACATCCTCTGGACCAGGATCTTCATCGATACGGTGCTGAATGTTGCTGACAGTGTTGTCAGGGCAACGATACCAGGCACGATATACATCACGTATGCCTGAGGATCGTCCATACTCCCTCCGACACCGAAACCGAACGCCAGCAGATAGAGCAAAGGCCCTACCAAAGAGGACAGGAGAACCTCTACCATGTTACCTTTCATGTAAACGAGGTCACCCCATGCCACACGATAGGCCTCATCGAGGATACTCATTGTATCGTCCCCCCGGTAAGTTCTAGGTAAACATCCTCAAGGGACGTTCTCCTAATGTTGAACATCTTGTCACCCAGAGTCTGCGAATACTCCTTGGCGCTGGCCATGTCCTTGAAATAGACGACCTTGCGTCTCCCGTCATCTTCGGTAGTTTCTACCGAGATCCTTCCTACCCTGTCCCTGAGCTCATCGACCGTACCTATCGCAATCAACTTTCCGTGATCTATGACAGCTACCCTGTCGCAGAGGGACTCTGCCTCCTCGATGTAGTGGGTAGTGAGGAATATCGTAGTACCGCCCAGATTCAGTTTCCTGACGAGCTCCCACAGCATATGTCTCGAGCGGGTGTCCAACCCCGCTGTGGGCTCATCCAAAAGCAGGATCTTCGGCTGGTGGATGATAGCACAGACTATGGCCGTCTTCCTTTTCCAGCCTCCTGACAGGTTCATCACCTTACGGTCCATGTATTCCTCCAGACCTAGGATGCTGGCCTTCTCTGTTATGATGCGATCGATATCCTTTGACGGTATCTTATGCATGATCGCATGATGCTTGAGATTCTGGCGGACCGTAAGTTCAGTGTCCAGCGAAATATGCTGCTGGGCAATTCCTATAAGCTTCCTAGCCTCCAGATAATCCGTCCTGATGTCATGCCCATCAATAACGACCGAACCGGACACGTATTTCTGAATCGTCGTAATGGTGCGGATTGATGTTGTCTTTCCCGCACCGTTGGGACCGAGGAATCCGAAGATCTCCCCTTCTTTGACATCGAAGCTTATGCCATCCACGGCTGTGAAATCGCCGAATTTTACGACAAGATCCCTAACTTCGATGATATTGCTCATGACAGCCCCCTCATGACCTTGAAAGAAGATAAGGATGACTCATCCATCATTCATCCCCTCCAGGTCCCCTTCCAGTTCCTCAAACAAGTTGAGAATCTTCTCCTTCATCTCCTTGTCAGCATCCCACATGCCTCTATAGATCGCTTCCAAGAGTCTTTGGGTGACCTCCATCATTGCATAGGGGTTCGCATCCCTGAACCATTCTGCATTTTCTTTGTTGAACAGGAAATTGTCTGCTATCGACTTGTACTCCCAGTCCTCGATGATATCTGATGTGGCATCCCAGCCGAACACGTACTCAGCCATCTTTGAGATCTCCTGCGCACCCTTGAATCCATGCTGCTTCAGACCTTCGACCCATTTCGGATTGTTGATCTTGCTGCGGAAAATGTAACGGCCTTCCTCATCTATCGTCTTGGTCTTGATGTTGGAAGTGTCCGCTGAGAATCCGATCACTGACATCGGCAGCTCGCCGCGAAGCGACTTCACGGCCGCATTCATCCCTCCCAGATCGGTGTAAACGTCATCGTTATCGAACATGTCGTACTCGCGGCTGACGCTGTTCTTCACGGTCACATCCATGCTCATCAATCTGCGTCTGAAAGCTTCCGGTTTCCTTTCACCTGACCTTCCGAGACCGTATGCATACTCGCCGTAGCTGCGATAGATGTCTCCTATCTCCGACTGGTCCTTCCAATCAGATGTCCTGACCAGTATATTGGTGCCTGAACCGTACGATCCTGGTGCATCGCCGAATATGCGTATCATCGCATCCTCTCTGGCCTGATCCTCCGGGATCCCTTCCTCTATAGCTTCGACGATATCTCTGCGGAGATTCGCCAACAGGTAGTTCTCCTCTTCGGATTCGTCCAAAGATGCCACCTTCTGGACCGCGCGGTCGATCATCCTGACCAGATTGGGGAATGTGTCCCTGAACAATCCGCTGATCCTCAGTGTAACGTCTATCCTTGGCCTTCCCAATTCCGATACGGGGATCACTTCGAGGTCCTTGACGCGTCCGGCATATCCTGTCCATACAGGACGGATGCCTAGAAGCCACAGGACGTAAGCCGTGTCGTCTCCGCCGGTCTTCATCGTGTCTGTCGCCCACATCACTATGCCGATGTTCTTCGGATATGCTCCGTGCTGATCGACATAGCGCTCCAGCATCTGATCTGCCATCGTCTTTCCGATCTCCCAGCTGGAATGCCAAGGGATCGCATCGGGATCTATGGAGTAGAAATTCCTTCCGGTTGGCAGTATCTGGGCCCTTCCTCTGGTCGGACAGCCTGACGGACCGGGTTCTACGAACTTCCCCTCGAGACCCAACATCACGCTGTCGATCTCGTTACCCATCTTCATCAGGTTCGGATGCAGCTCATCGCAGATGAATGAGATGACCTTCACAAGATCCTCCGTGGGACCGTATTCCTCGACTAGACGCAGACACTCATCCTTCTTGAAATCGTGGGAAGCCATCTCTGATATCAGGCTCTCTGTGCGGACCTCTACATCCTCCAGGATCTGTCCTTTGAGCACACCCGCATCATCTCTCTGCGATGCGTTCCTCTGAATGTCCAGAATATCATATCCCAAGGCATTCGCGATGGATTCACGCAACGACGGCACATCGCCGTTCGGAACACGGACAAGACTGTACACATCCTCCTCCATCCTCTTCCCTTCGGATACGCTCCCTAGGATATGGAGTCCGTCCTTGATCAGATTCTCCTTGATATCGACCACATAGTCATACAGATCGTCGAATCTGGAATCCAGTGTATCGTCATCGCATCCTGGATCCAGTTTGAGATCCTTGTACATGTCCATCCTGGTCAGGATCTCCCTGAGCTTCTCCCTGATGAATCCCAAGTTCTGATCTTGGCCCTGGGCTTTGGCATTCATGAAATTCTGAAGCGTCCCCTCCAATTCCAAGATCTCGTCATACCCTCCCGCACGAGTCATAGTTGGGATCATATGGTCGATGATCACCGCTGCAGCACGTCTCTTAGCCTGTATCCCCTCGCCGGGATTGCCTATGACATAAGGGTAGATGTCCGGGAGCGAGGTGAGGATATAATCCGGCGAACAATCGCCACTTAGCGCTACGGACTTTCCTGGGAGCCATTCCAATGTGCCGTGGGTACCGACATGGATGACCGCATCCGCACCGAAATCATACCTCAGCCACTTGTAGTATGCATAATACTGATGGGGGTGGACACAGTTCGGGTCGTGGTAATTGGCCTGGATGTCCCTTCCCCTATCGGGTTGGAATCCTACGATGATGTTGCCGAAAACCGTTCCGGGAACGATTATGTCCTTTCCTACCGAATAGAACTCCCCGGGCGGTTTCCCCCAGTCCTGCTCGAGACGGGTGCGAACTTTCTCGGAAAGCTCCCGGTACCATTCATCGTACTGCTGAGGGGGGATCAGATCCACAGAACGTCTCCTAATCTCCTCTTGGGAGATCCAATCAGAATCGTTGGTCAGTCCGGACAGCATTATGTCCACGAGTTCCTTGGGAGTCTCCGGGATCGAATCGCCGACATCGTATCCGTCATCTTTCATTCTGTGAAGTATGTTGACGACGCTTGCGAAGGTATCTAAACCTGCGGCACCTCCCGCATCCGCATTCTTGGGAGGATACTGGTAGAGCAGGATGGCGACCTTCCTGTCCCTGTTCTTGATATGACGGAGTCTACCCCACATTATGGCCATATCCGCTATGCGCAAGGCCCTGTCCTCTATGGAATGGTAGTAGCGGGTCCCGTCCTTCGCAATCTCCATGCTTGAAGAGGGGACCGTGATTATCTGCCCGTCGAACTCCGGATGCACGACATCATATGCTATCTCGGCGGGCGACAGGCCTTCAAGATGCTCCCTCCAGTAATCCTCTGTACTGACCATGGTCATCGCCTGAAGGACCGGTGCACCATAGTCAAGGAAATGATTGTCCTCGCAGACCTGGTCCCCGACACCCGGTGTCGCCACGAGGGTCATACTGAAGCTCATAGTGTTGATCACAGCATCCAACACGGGCCTTCCGTCGACAGTCATATCCTCCCTGAGGATCCTCTTGATCCCCTTGGAACCGTCAATCTTCCCCTCCAAGGTGTTGAAGAACATCGCAATGGGATTCCCGCCCAATCTCTCGACTGCCCTTATCAGACCGTCGATGTTGTCAAGATTGCCGTTCACCCACTGTTTCTGATAAAAGAAGATGCCTATGTTGGGTTTATCCGGATCCAGTCCGGAGATGTAATCGCTGAATGTGAAAGGTTCCTTTCCCGGATAATACACACCTTCGGTGAGCGGACACTTCGGCGGATCGATCGCGAGATTCAGACCGTCGAATCTGTTCAATGCCCACTTGAGGAGCGATATGAAATTGTCATCTCCCCCCAGGACCGCGTATCTCATCACAAGGTCGTACTCTTCATCCGTTCCCAGGAAGAAGTCCCTGAAGGCTTCGGTGACGCAGTCGTCGGTACAGCTCAGATGCATACACACATGATGCACTTCCAGAGCGTCCCTGATCTTATCGAACTTCTTGCAATAGGTCGTATCACCGTGGACCTTTATCGTGACGAAATCGGCTCCGGAGATGAATTGTATGGCATCAGCGAGGAAAAGGGGATCCTCGTCCAGATCGGTGTTGTCGAAATTACGGTAGTCTATATCATAGCCCATTTCACGAACTTCCTGGACAGCCTTGTTCATCAGGAAGCTGTCCATCGTCCCTATGGAGATATTGACGTACCTCATCCGAACCACCTCAGCGGATGACCGCCCTCACACTTTCGGCCAGACGGTCGGCGTTCAAATCCTCCAGACGGAAATATGTGCCTCCCAGGGCCTGCGCCAATCTCTCTGCGTTATCGAACCTTATGAATCCCGCACTCGCATCGATTATTATCCACTTGACCTGCGGAATCGCCATATCCTCTGCCAGTTTCAGGACCTCATCGTTGGCGTTGACTCCCTCTTCCAAGGGAACGTTCGCACGCCCGTCCGTTATCACCACGATATAGCACATCTCCCCCATGTGAGAACGGGAATAGGATGTCATGTACTCGTTGACGGTCACAAGTGCCTCCGACAGGGGCGTCTTCCCTCCGGTCGGCATCTCCTCCAGCTTCCTGTAGCTGTACTCTACGGACCTCGTGGGCGGAAGGATGAGTTCGGCGGAATCGCGCCTGAAGGCCATCATCCCGATCCTGTCCCTCTTGACATAGCTGTCCCTGAGCATTGAGAGTATAGCCCCCTTGACAGCGGACATCCTCTTCCTCACCCCCAAAGAACCGCTGGCATCCACAAGGAAAAGGATAGTACAGCCTGCACGCATCTCGCGGACCTTTTCCCTCACATCCTGTTCCTTTATGTTAATCGCCAATCCTGTATGCTCCCTGCTCCTCTGATAGGGTGCAGCCGCCCTGACGGTGGCATCGAATGCGATGTCGTGCGTCTTCTCGGAAGGTATCCTCGAGCGTGCGTAGCGTCCCGACGAATTCGAACTCTCGACCATCATCCTGCGGCCTTTCTTGGCAGACGTCTTGGATACTTTCCTTCTCCCATCGTTGAGATAGTCAATGACTCTGAATTGGTCCCCAATCTCGAACACCATGTCATCCAGCAGCTGTTGGAAGTCCATGTCCGGCGGAGGCTCCTGCTGCTCCTGTTCGGGCTCCTCGGGCTCATCCTGCTGCTGTTCCTACTCTTCTGGGGGCTAGTCCGGAGGCTCCTCTTGGTCCTCCGGGGGCTCGTCAGGCTCTTGAGGCGGGGGCTCCTGCTGCTGTTCCTGAACATAGTTCCTCCTATGGGCCAGACAGAGCATTGCCGCCTCTTCCACATCCTTTTTCATGACCTCATCGCGGCCGTTGAGGGCTGCCAATGCCTTCGAAGTATTCACCATCGCGATGTCACCGCGATATCCGTCGGCCAAGACCTTGGATGCCAATTCGACAGATACCCCGATCAGATCGTCGGTCATCGTGACCAGCGGCAGGATCTTCTTTGAACGTTCGATATTGGAGGCGAGCTTCTCCTCCTCTTCCGCGTATCTCTCTGTGAACCCTGCTGGATCCCTCTGGAATTCCGAATTCCTTCTGAGAATCTCCGCTTTCTGGGATTCGTCGTCGGGGAACGACGCATATGCGCAGAGATCGAAACGATCCAATACATGAGAGTCGACGTCCGAATCGGAAGGATTCATGGTTGCGATCAATACCGTGTCCACAGCGTATTCCGCAGAGATGCCCTCCCTCTCCAGCACCACACTTCCGTCAATGACCGCGTTCAAAAGCGAAAGCAGCATCCTCTGATCCATCAGATTTACATCGTCCACGTAAAGGATGTTCCCATCCGCCCTGGACAATATCCCCGGCTGCATCACTGCCTTGCCCGATTTTATGGTCCTATCGATATCCATTCCGCCGAACAGCTGTTCCTCGGAGACGTTGACGGGAACGTTGATTATACTCTTCCCCGAGATACGGCCAACGGACCTTGCCAGAACGGTCTTCGCTGTTCCCTGTCCGCCCCTTATCATCACCGTTCTGAGGTTAGGGTTCACCAGGATGCATTGCATGGCCCTCTTGGCATCATCCATGCCGAGGACCGCTGAGAACGGGAACGCCCTCAGATAGACTGGAGGCATCTCTCGAGTTCCTCCGTATCGAACGCGGCCTCCTCGAAAGGCCTGCGCCTCATGCGATGGGACAGCACAAGTGCCGCCACCGCCCTGAGGTCATCCTTGGTGACCTCTTTCCTGCCTTCCAGCGCAGCATTGGCCTTGGCTGCCTTCAGCATCGTAATGTCTGCTCTATGACCGTCGATTCCGAACGAGGTAGTGATCGTTACAATAGCCTTGATGATGGAATCATCGGCAGAGACCTTGAAGACATTCTCACGGGCCTGTGTGAGCCTCTCCATGAGCTTATCTGATTCGTCCTTGCAGGATTTGGTGTACTGGGCGGGATCCATGTCGAATGCGACCCTCCTCTTCACGACTTCCATGCGGACATCCATATCCTTGTCGCCTTTGACATCCACGGACAATCCGAACCTGTCTAAGAGCTGTGGTCTAAGCTCCCCTTCCTCAGGGTTCATGGTCCCGACCAGGATGAAACGTGCGGCGTGGGCGAAAGAAACTCCTTCCCTTTCGACATAGTTGACTCCCATTGCCGCGGAGTCCAAAAGCAGATCGACGATGTGATCGTCCAGGAGATTGACCTCGTCCACATACAGCAGGTTCCCGTTGGCCTGCGCCAATACTCCCGGTTCGAACTTCTTCTCACCGGTCTTCAGGACATGTTCGATGTCCAAGGTTCCTGCTACACGATCCTCCGTAGCGCTCAGAGGGAGCTCCACGACCCTCATACGGTTCTTAGCGACCTGCAGCTGTTTGCCCTGTTTGACCTTCTCAGCACATTCAGGACAGAGGGTATCGGGCTTGTTTGGATCGCAATTGAAGGGGCATCCCTCCACGGTCTCTCTGAAAGGAAGTATCTGCGCCAGAGAACGAACCGTCGTGGATTTTGCTGTACCCTTCTCACCTTTCAGAAGGGCGCCTCCGATGCTTGGATCGACTATGTTGAGGAGAAGGGCCTTTTTCATGTCCTCCTGACCAACTATGGAAACGAACGGGAAGAGAAGTTTGTCCATAATTACACCTCACTGCTGGAGGATAATGGCCATAGGAGATATAAGCCAACTGTTTATCATTTCGCCCTTCATTAAGTAAGTTTAATACTATCAAAAACTGAATACTGGTAACGCAACTTTATCTGTTTCAGAGAATAATTACTAAACGGACACAATTTCCTATTTATAACCTACTCTTAACTAGTTTATAGCGCCAATCGTAAATACATCTTCTTCCAATATGGTGCTGGAATATCTATCCAAGTGATATTATGAATGAGAACACGACTAAAATCATTGCTGTCGTTGTTGTCCTCGTTCTGGTCGTGGCAGGTATCGCCGCCTTCATGATCTTCAACAACGGATCTAACAAAGGCGCGAGCATTGATGCCGCACTCGAAGTCTACGGAAACGCCGACAACGACTACAAGATCGACGAGGCTGACAAGACAGTCATCAACAAGATTATCAAAGGCGAGGATGGCTACACACTCGAGAAGTATCCTCTTGCAGATGCCAACTTTGACGGAAAGGTCGACCAAGATGATTTGGAACAGGTCAATGCAATCCTCAAAGGATACAACACTAAGATCTACCACCTGAACCACACAACGGACACTACTACTTATCCGAGCGGAACATATGTTGCATCCACCAAGTGGCCGGTATCTAAGACGATAGCCAACGGTGCAGCAAACGCGCTCATCATGTATCAGATAACTGGAATTAAGGAAAACATCGTTGGAATTAACTACTCCTCCGGTTCTCCTCCAGACAAGATCATTTGGCCCGATTATGCAGCAATGCCCTCACTTGGTTCCAGTACCATGTACATCGACGAGACACCTCTAGTAGGGTGCCTTGAGGCAAATCCCGGAACCACCTGCGTCCTTACTGCAGATAACAAGGGTTACCTCGACGGAAAGAAGGGACTCTCTGAGAAGGAATTAGAAGAGAGATACAACCTTGATGTCGTAAGGCTGGAGCATGCCACACCCGACCCCGATGACTACTGTTCCGCGCTCTTGCTGATCGGATTCCTCTTCCAGAAGGATACTGCAGCACAGGAAGTAGCTGAGTGGACCACCAAAGTCTACAAGGACCTCGCAAAAAAGACAGACAAGGTCACTGAAAAGGTCAAGGCAACCGGTACCGCATACTACACATATCTATCTGGGCCATCCTCTGACTACACCGCCTACCTCACTCAAGCAGGAGCCATCTACCCCATCTGGTCAGATGCTGGATCCACCATATACTTCGATCAGAGCGATTCTAGGTACGATTCACGTGTATACGAAGATAAGTATCAAGGAGACGTCATAATTGCATACAGGACGGGCTCAGGATTCTTGAAAGCTTCATGGTATGATGATTCGGCAAATTGGAATACCGAAGAAATGCAGAAACAACTTGGTTACTTCAAAAACTTCAAGGCCTATGAGTCCAAGAATGTTTGGCACACATCTGGAGATATGCCGATTGTGGCTCGTGTCCTGTACACTGCCGCTATTCTCTACCCAGATGTGTACTCTTTCGAAGATGCAGACAAACTCCACCAGGAATTCGTCGACAAGTTCATGGGGGGCCTCTATAAGGTCAGTGAACTGGACTTCGTCTTGAGCCAATCTGATATCGAAGCGATGTGAATTCGAAATGTCTGAGGAGTCTATAGAATCGAAAGTTAACAACTACATAGAATCCGAAGACGACCTGGCAGAAGGCTACATCTCTTCTGCCAGGAACAAACTCCTTATCCTTTTATTAATGATTTTAGCAACAATTGTGGTTGCTATTTTCTCTATGACAGTCAATGGCCGTCACTTGAGCTTCATCGAAGTCCTCGAAGTGATCTATAACCACCTATGTGGCGTAGAATATGAGATCTACACAAAGGAATGGTTCGATGACACATACATCTGGGGAAACTCCCTCCCCAGGATGTTATTCACAGTGGTTGCCGCTATCGGATTGGCGATAGCAGGAGCATCAATGCAGAGTCTAATGAACAATCCTTTAGCGGACCCCTACACGGTCGGAGTGTCATCCGGAGCCTGTTTAGGTCTGGCGGTAGCGGTCGTAATCGGCCTTTCTATCAATTATGGAGACAGCCTAACTATTGTCATCTTATCTTTCCTATTTTCTTTGATTCCGATGGCTGTGGTTGTTCTTCTGTCTCCTAAGACAAGGTCATCACCCTCAACACTGATCCTAGCAGGAGTGGCCCTATCATATTTGTTCAACTCACTAAACACATTCCTGCTTGTCACAGTGGACGCGGAGACCCTAACTGTGATCTACACATGGCAAACAGGAACACTGAGTTCCGTGGGTTGGGATGTTCTTCCGGTCGTAATCCTCTTCGTGACCGTAGGTTCATTAGTTGTCACATTCCTGTCCAAACAACTCAACCTCTTGTCTCTAGGCGATGCTAGCGCTACAAGTCTCGGTGTCGATCCAGATAATCTACGTATCATCTGCTTGGTTGCCATAGCGTTTATCGTTGGTGCCATCGTGGGCTGTGCGGGTGTTATTGGTTTTGTAGGTCTGGTAACGCCTCACATAGTGCGCATGGTGATTGGTTCAGATAACCGCTATGTGATTCCCGCAGCATCCTGCCTCGCCATACTTCTGATGCTCTTGGCGGACATGGGATGCAGAGCAGTCTCTGATTACGACAACATACCAATCGGTGCTGCACTTTCGCTGATAGGTGCTCCGATTTTCCTCTACTTGATAATTAGGAAGAATTCCTATGTATGGTGAAGAAGCAGAAGACCGTTATATGGCCAGATCTAGAAGGAGATGGATTGCGATCCTGACCGTAGTGATCATCACCATAGCAATATCGGCATACTCGGTAAGTGTGTTGTCTTTTGGAATATCTTTCGCAGAATCCTGGGAAGTAATTATCAAACATCTTCAGGGGATTGAGCCCAGCAACTATTATGAGCGCATAAGGGACACTCTAATATTCGAAGGTACACTTCCTAGAGTTATCGGTGCCGCCTTTATAGGATGCATTCTTGGAGTTAGTGGAGCTATCATGCAGTACTGCGTGCGCAACCCGTTAGCAGACCCATATACCACAGGAATCTCATCGGCGGCACTTTTCGGTGTAACCATCAGTTTGACACTCGGAATCATACTGCTACCTCTTCCGGACAATTCAGGACTAGTCTTCAACGCATTCGTTTTCTCCATGATTCCCTGCGCTATGATGATAGCGATATCGGTAAAAAGGAAAACAACCCCGACAATGCTGATCCTCATCGGAATCGCAATGATGTATATTTTCTCCGCGTTTACCATGGTTCTGAAATATAATGCGGAACCGGAAGTTCTTCAGCAAATCATAGAATGGAGCATCGGATCAGTCTCCAAAGTGACTTGGGGAGCGATACCTCTGCTCATTCTTTCAGTAGTAATACTTCTGATTCTGACAGTTACCCATTCTAAGAAACTAGATGTTATGTCGGCCGGAGACAACATGGCGATCTCCCTGGGAACGAATCCGAAAAGGACCAGGCTCGTCTGCATGGTCATCGTATCGGCGTGCACCTCCATCGCCGTCAGTTTTTCAGGATCCATCGGATTCGTAGGACTGGTCGTCCCCCATATTTCGAGACTACTTGTAGGTTCGAGAACAAACGCACTGATCCCATGTTCAGCAATAACCGGCGCTTTCCTTCTGGTTGCAGCAGATACTCTTGCCAGGTCATTCGGTGCCGGTCTTCCTGTAGGAGCAGTAACAGCATTAATTGGAAGCCCCGTATTCCTTTATTTCCTGTTCAAAATAAGGACGGGCGGATGGGGAAGATAAGAATCGTAAAAACGAGGAATAATTATGGAATTAAAACTCAATGGTGTTGGATTTTCCTATCCGAGCAAGAAAGTCCTAGAAGGCATCTCCGCAGAATACGAAGGGGCACAGCTTGTTGCAATCCTTGGACCTAACGGGGTCGGTAAATCCACTCTGATTTACTGTATTGATCGTATCCTTAAACCAGAAGGGCATGTATTCATAGACGGGAAAGACTCTTATGATTACCGCATGAAGGAGATGGCCCAGAAGGTCGGGTATGTCCCGTATGCATCGTCCGATATCTTCCCCATGAGTGTAGTAGACGCCGTTCTCCTCGGACGCCATCCCCATAGCAACTGGAAAGCAACAAGAGATGATGTGAGGATTGTATATTCCATGCTGAAGCGCCTAGGCATAGACGACCTGGCAGATTCAAAATTCAACGAACTGAGTGCAGGACAACATCAGAAGGTTATGTTGGCCCGCGGTCTTGTGCAGCAGCCCGAGATCCTCCTTCTAGATGAACCTACTGCAAACCTGGATGTGAAACATCAGCTAGGTGTCACCAAGCTCCTCCGTGACATCTCTCACGAGGACGGCGTCCTTGTAATAATGATATGCCACGACCTGAACATTGCAGCGAAATATGCGGACAGCATCATCATGATGAAGGACGGAAAGATATTCGCCACAGGCAAGCCTGAGGATGTTATAACAAAGGAGAATATAGAAACCGTTTATGATGTCAAGTGCAGTATCATCGAGGATGAAGGGCGCCCACACGTCATCCTGAGGGAAGGGGCACTCTGAGTTTCTGTTCAGATACCGACCCGTTTAAATCCCAAATTTTAATCTATATGCATGGCCAAGACGATAAAGATCGATGAATCCAAATGCGATGGATGCGGGCTTTGCATAGAAGCATGCCATGAAGGCGCACTTGCCCTTGTAAACGGCAAGGCCAAGCTTGTCAGGCCCAATTACTGTGACGGGATGGGAGATTGTCTTCCCGCATGTCCACAGGATGCGATTTCTTTCGTGGATGTCCCATCTGCTTCGATGGTAACTCCATTAATCCAACCAATTGTGATGAATGGTCCAAACATGATGTCTGCCCCTGGAGTACAGTGGCCGATCCAACTTGCTCTCGTATCGCCCAAATCGGACTTCCTCAAAGATACATTGGTTGTTGGAGCAGACTGTACCGCCTTCAAGGTCGACAACTTCAAACAGCAATTCGTCGGAAACGATCCTTTGATCATAGGATGCCCCAAACTCGATGACAGAGCAAGATTTGACAAATTGACAGAGATCTTAAAAGAGAACCCAATCGAAAAGATCAAGGTCATAAGGATGGAAGTCCCTTGCTGCAGTCAACTGACCAGAATTGTGCACGCTTCTATCGAAGCTTCTGGAAAGAACATACCGCTCGAAGAGACTGTCATCGGAAGGGATGGCAGAATCCTCTAAGTAAATTAGGTCTCCCTAACGACGATATGCTCAAATAGAGTTCTGGGGGTTATATCCTACCATTCATCTGAAGTGAGCATAATGGGCGATGTGATAGAGATAAACAATCTCGTGAAGAAGTACGGGGACAAGACGGCCGTTGACGGGATATCATTCTCCGTGCATGACGGTGAGCTGTTCGGTTTCCTGGGCCCCAACGGTGCAGGAAAAACAACCACCGTAAGATGCATCTCCACGCTCACCAACATCACTTCTGGACAGGTCCTGGTGAACGGTGTTGATATCATCAAGGACCAGACTCATGCGAAGCAGTACATCGGAGTCATACAGCAGCAGATCTCCCTTGATAAGGATCTCACCATCCGCGAGAACATGATCTCACATGCGATGTATCACGGCATGGGCAAAAAGGAAAGGGACGAGAGGATCTCTGAACTCACTGAATACTTCGGATTGGGGGAATATCTGGACAAGCCCGTCGATTCATTATCGGGGGGATGGAAGAAGAGGGCGGCCATCGTGTGCGCGATGCTCCATCAGCCCAAGGTCCTGTTCCTGGACGAACCCACGACAGGTCTTGACATCAACGCGAGGCGTCTGCTCTGGGATGTCGTGAAGAGACTGAATGCCACTGGGACCACCATCGTCCTCACCACCCACTACATCGAAGAGGCTCAGGTCCTATGCGACAGGGTCGGCATCATAGATCGCGGAAAGATCATCGCATTGGATACCCCGAGAGCGCTGATTGACAGGACGGGAAAGATGTGCGTAGAGAACCTGGAAGGGAAGAAGACCGTGTACAAGTACTTCAATTCGATGCATGATGCCCAGCAGTATGTTACAGACAATAAGCTAGAGGACGCCGTCATGAGGAGGACGACCCTGGAGGACGTCTTCGTTGAGCTCACCGGTAAATCGGTAGGTGATCAGAGATGACCGAATACGTCAGAAATACAGACTTCTTCCACCAAGTGTATCATGTAGCTTGGTCGGACATCATGTATCTGAAGCACACCTTCTGGAATACACTGATAATGACTATCATGACTCCTCTGCTGTACCTAATCGCCTTCGGGTACGGACTCAGGTCCGGAGAAACGGAGATAGGGGTCTCTTACATTGCATTCGTCATCCCTGGTATCATGGCCCTGACCTCGATGTCCTCGTCATTCTCATCCACATCGGCAAGAATCAACGTTCAGAGACTCTACTACAGGAGCTTCGACGAGATGATGATGTGCCCGCTCAGTAACGCTGCCATCATCTTCGGCAAGAGCATGCTCGGATTCATAAGAGGGATCCTAGGGTGCTTCGTGATGTACGCTCTAGGACTATTCCTGGCCCCGGATCTCGCCCTCACACCTTTAGCTGTCATATGCGTGATCCTGAGCTGCGTCGTATTCTCCATGTTGGGAATGGCAGCTGCATTGATTGCGAAATCACATGCGAGCATGGCAACATTCAACAGCCTGGTCATCCTCCCGATGACATTCCTGTGCGGAACGTTCTTCTCAGTCGACTCCCTGAATATCGTATTCCAGGCCATACTGTACTGTCTGCCGCTCACTCACTCCAGTCTCATGATAAGGGCAGCTTGTCTGCCGGATGCGATCCCGGACTTCCCATGGATATCCTTGGTCGTATTGATCGCATTCGGAATAGCGTTCTTCGCCTTGGACTACTACCTGCTGAAGACCAGGAAGGTTTGATCAGGAACTGCGGACACCGTGGAGTATCTCATCGAGGATGTACAAAGCACCCTGGATGCCGTAAATCGGACGGGGGATCACATCGTCTAGGCCCATTGAGGAGTGACCTATCGGTATACCTATCTTGCATTCGCCGTTGAGCCTCATCGTTGTAGCTGTGATGCCTTCGCAGAGAACTATGTCCGAACCGACCTTAGGTTCGACTCCAAAGGATTGCCCGTAATCAACCGATTCAAGGAACTGCTTGAGCTTCTCGGATTCCGACTGATCCGCACCGGGATCGACATCAACGGCCACCGGTGCTACCGCAAGATAGCTGTACAGCCATTCCGACAGGGGTCTGACGACCGATGCGATGCCTGCCGCAGAGAACTTCAACCCTTTGATGCGGAGGGCGTTATACCTCATACCTACGAACTTCTGATAGATCGTGTCCCTCGCCTTGGAGACTTTCGAGATCGGGATCGATGCATCCTTGCCTGTGACCTCGGCTATCTTCCTGTAGAAAGCCTCGGTGGCATCGAATCCCACAGGCGCCCCAGCTTCCGAACGTATTATCTTCAGACCTTTAGACCGATAGTATTCAGAAAGGTCCTGACATGCTTCCGGACATACCACCACGCAGTACTCAGAATTGACCGAATCCTTGAGACCATCAAGATCCGCTCCAGCACCCGGGACGCATCTTACTTTCAATCCCATGAATTCTATGTTCTCCGTCATCTCGTCTATGGCGGCCTTGAAATCCTTGTCCATTACGGTCATGCCGATCAGATTGACAGTGTCCTTGTCAGTCCTCTCCTTGACCGGGTTAAGATGCTTCATTATCTCCAGCAAAGTATGGTCGTAGCCTTGCGTCATGGGTATGGAGACCAATGATTCGTCCATGAATATGGCCCTGTCCTCCAGACCTGCTTCTCTGATCGCACGTTCATGGTTATCGCCGATGAGCGCGGCACCGGGCGAATTTATTATGACTATCAGACCGGGATCCTTGCTGTCCACAATAGGAAGACCCTCCTCCAACTTATAGTAGGCTCCGTTGATGTAATCGTATTCGTCCAGATATGTAGCGGGGACCCTTGGATATCCGCAGAAGTACGGAATGAAGTAGCTGTCGTTCTCCTCAAGCCTGATCCTCGGGAATACTGCGCTGGAGTAGACCATGAATCTTACTCTGCATCCTCCGGGACCATGAAGGAATGCGACTGCATCGGAGATGCTCTCTACCGCCATCACAGCACCTACGAATCCGTCGGGCAACGTCCTCTTCATTCTAGACTCCCCCTCTTCCAGCCCTCCTCCTCGGGAAGACGAATGATGTTCTCCAGATACTCCGCGTATTCAAGGGTGGGCCTGACACCGAGACCTATCTTTCCCACTCTGGCGAAGCGTATCCCTTCGTTCTGCCTTGCGATATCGGAGATTATAAGATCTGGTTTCAGAGCCCTTATGTCCTCCACGAAGCGATCGGTATCGTATTCTGTGGTTATCATGTCCATATGACGTGACACAAACTCGATCTTCTTCCGTCTAGCGCTCGGCTGAGCAGCGATGAGCGGAAGTTCCGCTCCCAGATCAATCAGGATGTCTATCAGCCAATCCACGTTGAAGGACAGTTTGTTGATGATTATGATCCTCTTGCCCTCAAAACGGGACCTGTGATCCTTAACGAAGGAATCGTACTCGGCTTCTACACGGGCGATCTCCTCCTTGGCCTCCTTGTCCATGCCGACGAGCTTCCCGATACGGTCCAGCCATTCCTCGTAATCATACAATCCTACCGGCAGAGGTATCTGAAGGAGTTCCCTTCCGGTACGATGGCGGATGTGCTCATAGATTTCCCTGTTGTTCGCAGTATCCGTGATAAGCATATCTGTCGACGCACGGCAGAAGTTCTTCACTTTCTCATACTCGGTCTCGTCCAGGAATCTGCAGTTGACCTTCAGTCCGAAACTCCCGAGCATCCTGTCCAATTCCTCGGTATGCTTCTTTGTATGCAGATCAAAGAAAGACGTACCTATGAGATTCACCAGACTCTTCTCCGGTTTTACATCCAGGTCGATATCCTGTACAATGTTGGAGACAGCCATCATGAATCCGTCCGTATATTCGCCGCATATGTCTCCGTCGGCAGGCACGTATTGAATCTCCACCCCGGGATTCTGTTTCATGATCCTGTCTATGACGCTAATGCAATCGTCCCCGATTATTCCCGGCATGCATGTAGTGATGACAGCGATCCTCGTGTGGCCATCAGCTATAGTATCCAGAAGTGCCTTCTCCAGATACTTCACGCCTCCGAAGATGGAGACGGCGTCGTCCATCATTGTGCACCTTATGTTGTGTGTGGGCACGGTCGGGAATATGTCTTTGTCATAGAGCTCCACTATCGCCTTGCTCCTGGACGTATCCATGAAGTACAGGCAGCTCTCAGGTCCGTGCAGCACTACGGCGTAATCCCTTACCTTCATGTATGCAGAAAGGGCACCGTACGCGGCACATGACATCATGATGCGAGAGTCCTTGATCGACCTCTTGCATCCTCCGCATCCGCCGCAAGAATCTCGTGTCGGTGCCGGCGGCTCTCCCGAACGTATCTCCCTTCCAGCGGCCAGATCCGAAAGCTGGTCATCGTTCAATGGTTTGGGATAGACGCAATCCCTCTTCCCTTCCGAAACATCGATGATCCTCTGTGCTATAGAATCGATAGACTCTGATATCTTGGAATCAGGGAACATCTCTCTGACGGTATGTCCGTTCCCTTCCGCTTCGGCAAAGAGCCCGTCCCTGGGAATGACCGCGATTACCTCCGTACCTGTTGCGGATGCGAATCTCCTGACCAGCTCCTCCTCGCCTTCAACTCCGCGCGAATTGAGTATGATACCGATCAAACGAGGAGAGCCCGTATCGAAGTTCCCGAGACCTTTCATGATATTGTTGGCAGCATACATCGCCATGAATTCGCCTGATGTGACCAGAATAATCCCGTCAGCATATTCGCCTCTGAGCGGAACAGCGAATCCTCCACAGACCACATCCCCGAGAACATCGTAGATCTTCATGTCGACATCCAATTCGTCCGCACCCAGCTTCTTCAGGGTATCGAATGTTGTCAGGATACCGCGTCCGGCACAGCCGATACCGGGCTCAGGACCTCCTGCCTCGGTGCAAAGGACCCCGTCCGTACCTGTCATTATGAGATCTTCCAGTTTCCTTTTGCCGATAGGGGTGTTGCGGACATAATCGAGTACGGTCGGCTGCGCCTTACCATTGAGGAGCAACCTGGTAGAATCGTGCTTTGGATCGCATCCTACCTGCATGATCCTCTTGCCTTTCCTTGCCAGGGCGACCGACATGTTGGCAGCCATGGTCGATTTCCCAATACCGCCCTTTCCGTACAATGCGAGCTGATACATCGGCATCAAAACAGGAATCATTACCGAACGATAAATAGCATTGGACGCTACGTCCATTCTATACTCTGGATTGAAGGATAAAACACTCGAATTAACAGCGATAATACGTAAGAATTCCGACTGAGAATAGGAACACTCTTTATCATAGAAACCTATACCACATCTTTGGAGGCTAACTGATGGGGATAAACATCGGGATATGTGAAATGGAAGCCAAGAACGCTTCTTGCAGGGATTTGAGGTCAACAATAATCAGAGCTCATGTCAAGAGCGATAAGGGATTCGAAGACATCGCAGAATATGAGGAGATCGTCGAATTGGATAAGGCCAAGAAGGCCGTTGGCGACTGGGAAGCCTTCATCAAAAGAAACAGGATCAATGAGGAGACCGATGCCGTCTATATGACCAAGGTCAAGAAAGAGGAGGACATCAAACTGCTCAAACCGCTGGCCCAGAAGGTATGCACCGGATGGATCCCCATGGAAGGGCTCTCGGACGGAAGGAAGGATGAGGTCCTGAAGGCATGCGACAAGGACGATGTCATAACCGGCTGGGATCAGCTCGAGTTCGATGAGATGAACGAACTCTGCGCTAAATGCCCTCTGTCGTGGGATAAGGGCCGTGGATGCATAGGCGCATTCGGACCCGACACCAGCAAACTCCCGGAGATCGCTGCCAAATACAACTGTCCGATCACAGCATCCGCACCCCAGAGCGCCAAGGCTCAGAAGAAGTTCACACCCGCTGACGCGGAGGCTCTTCTGAAAGAAGTCGCTATCCTGAGGGATGCCCTTCCGAAGGAAGGAAAAGTCTACGTAAACCGCTACGGCGGACCCGTGGACAGGATGGAAGCCGTCGCCAAGATATCCATAGCGGAAGGTTGCGGCTGGTATTTCTTCTGATCAGTAGCCGTTCAGCTTCAGGATGAGGGAGGTCATGTTCCTCACCAGGGCATGCACCCCTTTCATCCCTTGTTTGTCATCCTCGTATTGAGGAGAATTCAATGCATGTACAATCGGCAGGGGATTTGACCCGCACACCGACATGCCGTTGCGGAGCAGGAAATCGACCAATTGGTTATAGACGATCGAACCTCCGTCGTGACCGCAAACGGCTATCGCCCCGCCTACTTTGCCGTTAAGACCCAGATCTCCTTTTTCGTAGACCAGGGAGGCCCTTTCGAGGAACGTCTGAAGAACACTAGGACATGCATTGGAATAGGTCGGCGAAGCGATCAATACCGCATCCGCCTCCCTGAGCTTGTCGAGGATGTCATTCAGCCCGTCGTCCTCGTCCTGACATCTTCCGTCCCCGCGAATCTCGCAGGTCAGACAGACGTTGCAGTTCATGAAATGGTAGTCGTAGACGCAGATCATCTCCATCTCGATGCCTTCCCTCTCGAAGAGGTCCTGTACGTCGTGCAGGATGTTGCTCGTGTTCCCAATCGGGCGGGGACTGCCGTTGATGGCGATGACTTTCATGCGCTCCGCATCGGACGGTGACTACATAATTGTTGGCCGGTACCCCAAAATAGCAATATAGTGCTTGAGAAGGAGCAAAGCACCCCCGATTCTTCGAAATATGCGCGGTCGTCGGGCGCACGCAATATATATGTCCACTCATTCGAGGAAAGCATTCAAGGTGAACAAATGACTGACATGCTGAACATCGTCGACCTCCATGTAGAAGCAGGCGGAAGGGAGATCCTCAAAGGAGTCAACCTCACTGTGAAGGAGGGCGAGACCAGTATACTCTTCGGACCCAACGGCAGTGGTAAATCCACTCTTCTGGCCAGCATCATGGGTTACAGCACCATCAAGGTCACGCAGGGAGAGATCCTGTTCAAGGGCAAGAACATCACAGATATGCCTGTCGACGAGCGTGCCAAAATGGGAATCGGCATGATGATGCAGAGGCCTCCGAACATCTACGGAGTCAAACTCGGGGATCTCTTGCGCGCCACAGCCAACGATGCGGATAAGGCGATCGCCGAGGCCGACAGGTTCAGGATGGAGAAGTTCATGGACAGGGAGATCAACGTCGGTTTCTCCGGCGGAGAGATCAAGAGGTCCGAGCTCCTGCAGCTCACAGCGCAGAGCCCCGAGTTGCTCCTTTTGGACGAACCTGAATCCGGAGTCGATCTAGAGAGCATCGACCTGATCGGAAGGAAGGTCCACGACATCCTGGAAGAGGGAAGGGACAGTACCGGAAGGCATGTGTCGTCATTGGTCATCACTCACACCGGTCAAATCATGGATTACATCGGTGCGAAGTACGGTTATGTGATGAAGAACGGAGTCGTCGACCGTGTGGGCGACCCGATGGAACTCCTGAAAGAGATCAGGGAACACGGCTACGGAGAGTGAAGAGATGCCGAACAGCGATACCGTCAAAGAGGCACTCAAGAAGCAGGCCGCCTACGGAAAGGACATCGACCTCGAACACTACGAGGAGAGAGCGGACGACCAGATCAAAGTCGACGACCTTGAGAGCTCCGACTACAAAAGATACATGGAGAACGTCGGAATCGTCGCAGACGAGATGGACCGCTCCGGTACGCTGATGTTCATCGACAACAAGCCCAGCCACTGCTCCCCCAAGGTGCAGGAGGGTCTGGAGCTCATGAGCACAGCAGAGGCCGTGAAGAAATACGATGGTCTGAAGGACTATTACTGGAAGGCTATGGACCCCACCAAGGACAAGTACACCGCGAAGACCTACCTCGAGGACGGGGACGGTTACTTCGTCAGGGTGAAATCCGGATACCACATCAAGTATCCTCTCCAGACCTGCATGCTTCTGAACAAGAACAAGTCCATTCAGAATCTCCACAACATCATCATCGTCGAGGACGATGCATCACTGGAGATGATCACGGGATGCTCAACCGCCCACCATGCAAACGATGCCCTGCATGTCGGCGTATCCGAGATCTACATCGGAGACAACTCCAGCCTGACATTCAGCATGATCCACAGCTGGGGGAAGCAGACGGGAGTCCGCCCCAGGACCAACTGTATCGTAGGTAAGAACAGCCATTACACCAACAACTACGTCATCCTGAACCCTGTCGGAACTCTCCAGAGCTTCCCTGTGGCGACACTCGGAGACAACTCCTCGGCCACATACAACACGATGTGCATAGCTCACGAGAGCTCGGACATAGACACGGGCGGAATGGTCAACCTCAACGGAAGGAAATCCAGGGCCGAGATCATGAGCAGGTCCATCTCGATGGGCGGAAAGATGTGCGCCAGAGGACGCATGGTCGGTAACGCACCAGAATCCAAGGGACACCTCGAATGCAGGAGCATCATCCTGAAGG
Source organism: Thermoplasmata archaeon (assembly GCA_015063285.1). NCBI lineage: Archaea > Methanobacteriati > Thermoplasmatota > Thermoplasmata > Thermoplasmata archaeon. The sequence goes on along the minus strand of SUST01000002.1, from coordinate 172,838 downwards.
ATGGAGGAACGACTCTTGCCATCCCCGAGCTGGAAGCCCATATCGCAGATGTCGAGATGACACATGAGGCGGCTGTCGGTAAGGTCGCAAGGGATCAGATCGAGTACCTGATGTCCAGAGGACTCAGCGAGGATGAGGCGGTCAGCATGATCGTCAAGGGATTCCTCTCCGGCGGTTCCATCAACGGACTGCCCCCAGAACTCCAGAAGGAACTGGATGAGGCCATCGCCAAGGCCAACCTCGGGGACTGAAACTGAAATCGAGGGGGAGACCCCTCATTCCTTTTTAAAATCCGCATTCCTCTCTATCAGATGGATGACGTTCCCGTCATCATCGCGAATCGAACAGAATGTGCCGAACGGTCCGCGCTTGGGCTCCTGTGCGAAGATCACTCCCTCGTCGATCAAACGCCTGCGCGTGTTATACGGAGAATCCACACCGAAATAGAGTCCTGTATCGACGCCCACAGCATCTGACCTTTTGAGGATGATCCTGCAGTCCCGTCTGATGAGATACGCTTCCCTGTCATCCTCTGATAGGACCTCCATGTGCAGAATGTCCTTGTAAAATCCCAACGCCCTGGAAACATCCCTGACGGGGACTGTGCATACATGGACCGATTCCGGCAGACCTTCCACCGTGTATTCGAAATTCGCTCCGTGAGGATCCCCTAATGGCATGAAATCTGCATCTACTGATGAGGATAAAAGACCACTTCCCAGCAGTCTCCCTGCTAGCCCCATGGATGTGGTTCTATCATGCTCCCCAAACGGTTAAATATGAATCCATTATACTCTGGATTGTTGCCCTGGTAGTGTAGCGGCCTATCATGAAGCCCTGTCGAGGCTTCGACACGGATTCAAATTCCGTCCAGGGCGCTCATCTTTTTTCTTTCGACTAAGAATTGTGTTCTTCTGACATCCGATGCCGTTAAGGTTCTCTTTCCGGGCGGTGCCTTTGTCCATTATTTTCGGATGGCCGTTGCCGCATTTTCTCAGTATATAAATTAATAATCTATATTGTCAAAGTGTTACTGACCATACCACCGACACTATGATAAACGATGCGGATGTATCGAGAAATATGCGTTGGTTGCTCCGCAGCAAGATCCATAGGGCCACCGTCACCGAAACCCGCCTCGATTACGAGGGAAGCATCACCATAGATGAGGCTCTCCTCGAGAAAGCGGGAATGTGGAACGGAGAGAAGGTCCTCATCGCTGATGTGAACAACGGGAACCGCTTCGAGACATACATCCTTCCGGGCAAACGTGATTCGGGCATCATCGCCATAAACGGCGCTGCAGCACACCTCTGCAAAGAAGGAGACAGGGTCATCATCATGGGATTCGAACTCACCGACCGGCCCATCAAGGCAAACGTCATTCTTGTCGATGAGAAGAACAGGGTCTCAAGGGAACTGGTGTACTGATGTTCACTGTATACTCCGACGGAGGCTCCAGAGGGAATCCGGGGAAGTCCGCATACGCGATCGTTGTCGTGGAGGACGGCGAGGTCGTACACGAGCATGCAGAGTATCTCGGGATCCACACTAACAATTATGCCGAGTACAGAGGGCTCATAGCCGGTATCGCAAAGATCCTGGACCTGAAAGGTACCGAAGCAGAGTTCGTCATGGATTCCCAACTGGTCATCAGACAGATGAACGGAGAATACAAGGTCAAGAATCCTGACATGAAGGCACTCTATGACGATGCTAAGAATCTGTCCTCGATGATCCCTAAGGTGAGGTTCCGCAATGTACGCAGATCTGAAGAGCTCATACCCCGTGCTGATTTCCTTTTGAATGAGGAAATGGATAGACATTGAGCGTTAGGGTGATCCGATCCATCTACTGATGGCCCTAGATATTGAGGAACTATCCAATCTTTTTTAGATTGTTTTCCGCCTCGTGCTCAGCCTTTTAATAATCATCTGGAAAGTATGAAATGAGGCTATCGAATGGACGAGGAATCCACAACCATGGAGGCATGGGACTCTGCTGCAGAAGAGTACAGCGAATTGGTCAGGGAACAGCTCAAATCTAAGGATAAAGACCTATGGATGGAACTTATCTACAGATATGCCCCCAAAAAAGAGAAACTTAGAGTTCTTGACATCGGAACTGGCCCTGGTTTTTTCGCCATCTCTTTGGCAATGGATGGCCATGACGTCACCGGTATCGACCTGAGCATAGGAATGCTGAAACAGGCCGAAAAGAATGCGCATGACTTCGGGATCAAATGCGATTTCCATCCAATGAACGCCGACAACCTGTTATTCGATTCCAATTCATTCGACCTCATTATCAATCGTAATGTGACCTGGACGATTCCAAACATGATGGATTGCTACAAGGAATGGAGAAGAGTGCTCTCGCCAGGCGGGCGCGTACTTGTCTTTGATTCCAACTTTAACTGGAATTTCTTCGATCCAGAACATGACAGGGTGTTCAGGGAGCTCATTCGTGAAATGAAAATCGCAGGAGTGGATTCCGGTTCTGTAAACACTGGCTTCATGTTCCGCAATTCATACATGGAATCACGCCCGATGCTGGGGATGCCTCGTCCGCAATGGGACCGCAACATGTTGATCAAGCTGAGATATCGCAACATCGTCACTTGCACCGGCTGCCTGATCGGAACAGAATTGGACAGGATGCCGAATCCAGAAGATGCGGCTCCTCTGTTCTTGATATGTGCGGAGAAACCATCGAAAGATGATGAGAGAAAAATGCTCATAGATGAATACTGGAATGGTGTAGCCCCGTTTGACAGCGGCAAATGTCACAGGCTGTGTAAAAATGGCAGAGGGAAAGAGTATTTCGCCAATCTGGAGATACTCATCCGTAAAGGCAAACTTCTGGATCTGGCCTGCGGAGCCGGATTCCTGACAATAGCAGCAGATTCTAAAGGATTTGAAGCGATAGGCATCGATTCATCCAAAGAAATGATTAAGGAAGCCAAAAGATGTGCATCGGAGGTCGCATCGAACGCTAAGTTTATCATGGCGGATGCCTGTGAGATTCCGTTCGATGACAATCATTTCGATTCTATTGTCATCCGTAACAGCCTGTGGGCGTTCGATGAACCCGAAAAGGTGTTGAAAGAGGCATTCAGAGTCCTGAATAAAGACGGTGTCCTAGCCATTATCGATTCTGACTGGATTTCCAAACTGTCTACCAAACGTCCTACACTCAACGATGACGGGGTCCGCATCAGATCTGGGGAGACTGGTTTCGGCGGAACGGATGTCATCGATCCCGTATTCCGCAGTCTACCGCTCACGATCAAATGCCGTCCCGAATGGGAGATTTCCAAATGCCAAGGCCTTGGGATGGTATTGGTGGAAAGCAGCACTTTCGATGACATGCAGATCGACAGGAGCATCCGCGAGATAGTCGGAAGCAGTTTCATCTCTGTATTCAAGAAAACTTGAGATCAAACAGAGTTGAATCTTTCCATAACTATTCCTGACTTAGGTATGGTCTTTTTCAATGCATATAGTACGCATGCAACCATCAGCAATGCGCCTGCCGTCTCTGCTATGTCGAGTGACCAGTAGATTGCAGTCATATCGAAGAAAGTCGAGATGTAGAACAAGACCAGGAATATTATCTCCCTGATGAACATCGTAACAGTAGCGAGCTGAGAATAGCATAGAGTCTGCAGTATCGATGAGCACAGGTGTATTCCGGTTATCGTGATCAGGACCAGAGCATAGATCCTGATCACCATCGCTATCTCATCCCTGAACTGCGCCATATCGTCAGTGTATGTGAACGCCCAAGCGAACGGATCCGCGAATATCATAAGGACTATCGTCAGAAGGATACTGATAAGTGCTATCAGCTTGGCGGAGTATTTGAAACTGAACATGACATTCTCCCTGTCCCCTCTTCCTATAGAGTAAGATGCGACGGGAATCATGGCGGCTGCTATGGCCTGTGCCGGCACCATTGCAATGGAGATGTAACGGTATGGGAGACTGTAGGTAATCATTCCATCCGTCCCTCCCACAGCGACGACCAGAGAGTTCTGGGGCATCATCAGCATGGGTATGACCGCAAGCTCCAAGGAATGAGGTATTCCGACCCTGCAGATATCCCAAATCTGCTCCTTTATGAAATGGAAGTTCCTGAATGAAGGTTTGATGAACAGTCTGCCGCGAAGATACCACCACAGCCCAATCACTGTGGTAACGATGAATGACAGACATGTAGCCCAAGCAGCACCGAAGAGACCAAGATCGAGAACATAGATCAGGATAGGATCCATGATAATATTGATTAAGGATGCGAATATGGAAAGAGCTGACGAGCGTCTGGCCTCCCCTTCGGCCCTCAGCATTCCTAAGATGATTCCGTTCAACATCAGGAACGGGCTGCAGACGAGATATGGAATCAGATACTCCATACTGAGGTCAACATTCTTCCCTCCGCTCATGAATGAGATCAGCGGTTCGGATACAAGGAACAGGATAAATGACAGCACGATAGAGACCAGAACCATCAGGACGATGATCTGGGATGCCAAACTGTTCACACGGGCATAGTTCTTAGCACCCAGTGCACGGGATATTGCCGTAGATGCACCAACACCCAGACCCGCTCCCACATCCAGGATTATCCAATATATAGGCCCAGCCAGCGTTATGGCGGAGTTCGGATCGGGGCCCAGACCTGCGCACCAGAACGAATCTATATACAATTGAACGCTGGCTAGCAAGAAAGCGAACATCAGGGGAATGGACATTGTCCTGATGGCTTTCGCGGGGTTGGTACCCATTATGCTAATGTTCTCTGTTTCCTCTACCATCAGATCCCTTCGAAAAGGGTAAGCCGTCCGATGACTCGGACGGCTGGATAGTTCATTTCTTAGCCACTACTATGAATCCGCTCTTGAGTATCGGCTTGAGATCCTCTGTGATCATGGGATCATCGAATTTCTCGCAGACCTCGACAGTCATGCCGTCGGCCTTCAGCTTCTTGTCATCCCAGGAAGGTCTTCTCTCGAGATTCAAGGGGAGCCTGTTATAGTAGACGTTGATGACGTCATAAGCTCCGAGCCCTAGGTCACGCTTCTTGCAGTTAGGGAACACATCGGACTTGGGATTCGCATTCTCCCAATCACCAACATCCGCTTGCCAGTTACCATCGGTAATGATCAATGTGCCTCCTTTCTTGAGAAGACGCTCGGCCTCATTCAGTATGTTCTCGGGGTGGAATGAGTTCCATACGACATTCCTGAGAATCACTGCATCGAACGAACCTTCGTCGAGTCCGGTGCATTCAGCATCGGCCTCGATAAACTCTACATCGACCTTCTGCTCCTGCGCCGTGAGCTTCGCCAAATCGATCATAGCGAACGCACGATCCACTCCTGTGACCTTGAATCCTTTCTTCGCGAGAGAGATGGCCACAACACCTGATCCCGTTCCCAGGTCCAGGACTTTGGAACCTGCGGGAATCTTGGAAGCGATGGCGTCCGCATACTTCTCCGCAAGACCGTTTGAGAGCATCTGCACCGCTCTGGCGCTCACGCAACCAGCGATAGCGTTCCAATACTCATTGACTATGAATTCGTTTTCCTCTTCCTGACTGGGCTTCTCCGCTCTGATCATGAACATAGGCTCTGCTGTCCCGCTCCCTTCCATATCCCCGAAGAGATTCTCCTCGGTGTAGATGTTCACGAAGCATAGCTTGTAGAGCATGTTCCTGTCCCATTTGGGCCTGGGAGTTCCAATCATAGGGCAGTCCCCCCAGTAATTCCACCTGACGTGGAAATCGAAATGATCAGTGAAGGGTTCCTTTCCATCCAGAATGTGCTGACGCATCATCAGTCTCATCTTCTTTGCCCTTTCCTCGTCGAAAATGTTGGCGTAATGGTTGGCATCGAAGACGATGAGACGACCGTTTGGAGCCAATACCCTCCTCCATTCACGGTAGCACTCGTAGAGATCGGGCAGCGTCCATGTGACGACTCTGTTGATGATCAGATCGAATGTGTTGTCAGGGAATTCCAATGTATTAGCGTTCATTACCTTGAAGTCACATGTCAAACCCTGTTCTTCGGCATTCTCCTTTGCTACCATCACCATCTCGCGGCTGATGTCGATTCCCGTAACATCATGCCCGAGTTTGCTGAAGTTGATAGTGAAGAATCCAGGGCCACAACCGATATCGAGAATTCTGAGCTTATCCTTATCGGGAGCATTCTCGAGAATCTTCTTGATCCACTTATCACTTATGTTCTTGCTCTCGAGCTCTTTCTTCACGCCCTCTTTGTATCCTCTGGCCGATTCGCCCCAGAACTTTAGCGTTGATTTCCCTGCTTCTTTCCCTACCATTTTCCAATTCCTCCATTGCATTTTTACTGTTTTCGCCCACAAGATTCCCTTCCTCATCCATCATGGATTGTCCAAGAACCACTATGGGTACACCGAATTCATCATCATGCAGAATCTTACAGTACACTCCGTATACCGCTTCGATGTTCTCTTTAGTCAAGACCTCCTCGGGATCTCCTATCTTATAGATGACTCCGGGCCTAGACATCATTATGACCTTATGTGCGTACTTCGCGGACATGTTTAGATCGTGACTGATCATCAACACCATCATCTTCTCATGCTCTGCCAGTGCACGTAACAATTCCGTCACATACACCTGATATTTGACATCCAGATTCGCCGTGGGTTCATCCAAGATCAATATCTTAGGCTTCTGTACGATGCCTCTAGCTATGGCAACCTTCTGGTGCTGCCCAGCGGATAATTCGCCGAAATTCTTCGAAGCGAGATCGTTGATGTTCAGTAGGCTCATGCTCTTGTACACAGCCTTCATCTTTGATTCATCTGAATTCTTGCTTTGGCACCCGACCAGTATGGTCTCGAGAACAGACATAGAGAATACGTCACCTGTTGATACCGGCACATATCCGATGTACTTGGAGACGTCCTTGTGACTCATAGCCCTAATGCTGCGCCCATTTATCGTAACATCGCCTTCAGTAAGATCCTGAATTTTGCACATGCACTTGATCAAAGTGGATTTCCCCACCCCGTTAGGGCCGACGATACAGTACAGCCCAGGCTCATTCAGTGTCAAATTAATATCTGTTATGACAGGATTCTCTGGCTCGTATCCAAAAGAAACATTCTTCATAACAATCTCAGCGAGTTCGGACTGTATGTCCTCATCCTCTTTGAAGGCATTCTTGAGCTCCAGTTTCCAATCTTTGAATCCCATGATATCACCATGCCTTGTTTCCTTTCCTCATCAGCAGCCATATGAAGGTTGGGCCTCCGACGAACGCCATGACCACCCCTACAGGGAGCGTGGCATCCGGGATCACGCATCTTCCAAGCAGATCTGCCACTACCATCAACATGCCACCGAAAAGTGCTGATGCGGGGATAAGGTACCTGTTGTCCGCACCTATGAATATCCTAACAATGTGTGGGGTCACTAGACCGACGAAACCTATAATTCCGGTAAAACTAACGACTGCCGCCGATATCAGGCCGGTGAGTGCCAATAAGAGAATCCTAGTGCGATGCGGGTTAAGCCCTAATGCCTTTGCATTATCGTCCCCTGTGGCCAATACGTTGAGTTTGCCTGCCATGAATTGGACCAAAAGTGTTCCAGGTATTACCAGAGCAAGCATATATGGAATGTCATCCCACGTGACCTTTGCAAGGCTTCCAACCTGCCACTGATAGACTGCTGCAAGGTCATCTGGGTTAGACCACAACATCATCACTGTGGTAAATGCGTTGAATATGTACATTAGTCCGATACCGAACATGATCATAACCGTTGGTGACGAAGAGGATTTGTGCCTCGACATTAGGATGATGGCTAGTGTCGGCAACATGGAGAACAGGAATGCCAGAATAATGGTCGGCGTCTTGCTGACAACTGAAAAACCAGCGGTTATAGCCAAGGTCGCTCCGAATCCTGCTCCCGAGGAGACTCCCGTCGTATACGGATCTGCCAAGGGGTTCCTAAGAACGCTCTGCATGACGACACCACATACTGCCAGACCTATGCCTCCGATTATTCCGGCAACTATTCTTGGAGATCTGACAGTTATGATTATGTAATCCATCCCGGTATCCGTAATATTCCCTATTATGTGGTTCCAAATCGTAATGTATGTGTCTATGAAGCTTATATCCAAAGGACCGTATGCGACCGCATATCCCGCAGCTATCACCATGATCGCGACACAAAGAAGGATGAAAACTAAGCGTCTTTTAAGGGTACGATGATAATCCATCATCTGCTTCTTGAATCCCGGTTCATCTTCTTCTTCGTTTGAGGACCACTTCCTGACCACATTGACCAGAGGCCTGGCTATCAGCGGATCCTCGCTTATATCATCGATGAATTTCATTTGCACACATCCGTTTATAGACCCCCTCATGAAGAGGGGGAAAAGGTTTATCCAAGTGATTACTGAACTTTGAAAGGCCCGTAGATCGAATGCTTCAATTCATCTACGGTGTAATCTCCTCCGAGGAAGCTGTTATAATAGGTCGCCAAATCCTGCCATGCAGAATCTTCGCTGTAAACGCTGGTCCCGTATGTATAAACTGCCAAAAGGGGCAGTGCGGCTACGAAAGCAGAGCTTCCGCAGACACTCCAATGTATACCAATAATGGTACCTTTGTATCCGGATGACTTGAACCATCCAGCGATCTCGTTAACCTTTGCATGGAAATCATCGTATGTCTGGGAACCGTTGGATTCCTCGATGAAGATTACGTCAGGATTGTACTTGAGAATGTCCTCAATGGTCAATCCTCTTATGTATCCCTCAGCTCCGACTGGATAGGAGGGGGTCATCTTCAGGCTTTCTGCCATGTCAACATCAGAGTAGTTTTTCAGTCCAGAAGACCTGTTGTCTATTCCCATGTCAGCAGGCGAAGTAGTAGCGTGGGAAAGGACCAAAGAATAGCTCTTGGAGGTAGTAATACCCGAGGTTGCCTTCTCAACGATTTCGTTAATGTTGGCAACATAATTTAGGTATTCTTTGTAGGTAGATACATTGAAGCTTCCGAAGAGAGCTCCTAGTGTGACGGTACAATTGACAGCATCGATGTTGTTCATGTACCTTCCCTCATACAGCTTAACAGTGTCGAGCCTGTAAGAGGAGTATCCATTCTCTACGAGTCTGTCGAAAGTCTCATCATAATTGTAATCCTGCCCAAGGGTAATACTTACACCAGAGGCTACTACCCTCTCGTAATCGTACGGATATCCGCCGACATTCTTCCACTTGGACGAACCAGGATAAACATCCTCATTAGGTGTAATTGAATCATCAGTACTAGCAGTAATCAGATCGTATTTTCCACAGATTTTCAGCATATCGGCATCGATGTACTGTGAAATAACGATATTTCCTGTAAGCGGGAACTGAATCTTCTTGGTCTCAAGAAGCGAGTTGAGATAGAACATGGGAGCCTTATTGTTGTCGAGGAACTCTTTGAGAAGACCTACATCCTTGTCTGTGATCTCGCCATCAGCGTTAGTGTCGGCGAGAGGGTTGGCCTTTTTATCCCATTTAGTCTTTCCGTCAACAATGTTCTGAATAAAAGTCACATCTTCCTTGTTGAGATAGACGTCGTTGTTCGCATTTCCGAATACGAGAAGTTTTGTGTCTATTGAAGTCACCTTTGCATTACCAGAGTTAGGTGTAAGGTAATCGTCCGGGTCAACATCCCCTCCTCCGTTCCCATTGTTATTCATTAAGATGAATGCGCCCACAGCGACGATGGCTACTATCGCCACGATTGCCACGATGAGCACTGTTTTCTGATTTTCCATTATATCACCGTTGGATGAATAATCCAAACGATGATTTTAACGAACCATATTTAAAACAGACAGTTCGACAACATAACATCCCAAAAATATTTGGACAATCAATGATGCGATGAAATCTCGAAGGCGATTTTAAATAGAGTCAGAACTGCTGGCATGTCTGTGTGGGAGTATATGACTTCCCTCCCATTTTTCTCACTATTTACGATGCCAATATCCTTCATCAGAGTCAGATGATATGAGGTCATCTTCTCGGAAAGTTTGACCGCTTTAGAGATTTTTCCGACATTTGCCGGACCCTCGATAAGAACACTGAGAATTTTCACCCTGTCAGGGTTGGATAACGCATCGAACACCTTGGAGAGATTCTCTACAACCATTTCCTTTTCTTTGAAAATGTTTTCAATGAAATGACCGTTAATAAAACCAGATTGACTATCATCATATGGTTTCTGACCTACAAGCGTATACCTAAACGGGACCTTTACCCAACCATACTCGGTCAGCCTCTGATACTCGTCCGGATCATTACAAGTGATGGTTATGTTCTCCAATCCAAACCTAGTTAAGAGAAGCAGATCTGCATACGGCCGACATACAGTATTGACCTCGAACGATTTGACAGTATCCTCCAATTCCCTATAAGATGAATCGGACATTTCTGTCATCTTTTGATACTCGCTCTTCCTGTCACGAACGTAATAATAATCATGTCTGTGAAGATAATCCTCATCATGACAATGGAGAAAATAGTTCCCATCTGCCACGAACAAGTACCCTCCTGGACGGATCAGCCCTATGACTTCAAATGACGCTCCCCTGATGTGCTTAATGTTGAAGATCACATCTCTGAGTATCACGATGTCGAAGTGTTCCTTTTCCAATTTGGTATGCTCTATGTCATCAAGCCTAAAATCGATATTCACACCATATTCATCGGCATTCTTTCTTGCTTCCTCGAGCATCTTCTCACTGACATCTGTGGCAACAACATCGTGACCCAATTGTGCCAACGATATCGCCATGAATCCGGCACCTGTACCGATATCGGCGACCCTGAGGTTGTTAATGTCTGGGAAAAGAAGAGATATCTTCTTTCCAACCCAATCATTATATTGTAGGGTTTCACGGGTGTAATCACTGAACGGTTTCGAATAACGATCCCAAAAATCTATTACCTTATCCTTATCATCGCCATCGGTGCTAGATACGACACGATCGGCCATTGTCATGGTATTGGAATCTTTACGAACGTATTATTACCTTTTCACAGGTGAATGTTACGGAATTCTTAAATTATTTCACCGGATGGAATCGACCAACTCTTTGATCTTCACTAACTTCTGTTCACCGGAAGTCATATCCCTGAGAGTGACAGAATCCTCCTCAAGCTCCTTGGCTCCGACTATCACCGCGTACTTCGCCCTGATTGCAGAAGCATACTTCATGGCCTTTGCCATCTTGCGCCCCATGATGTCGATGTCTGAAGCGACGCCTGCAGCGCGGAGAGAGGCAACGATTTCAGCAGACTTCAGCCTGACATCATCGGATACGGGTACGACATATGCATCGATCCCCTTGGGCTCGTAGACCTGTCCCTCCTTTTCGATGGCAAGCAGGATCCTGTCGAATCCTATCGCGAATCCGGTGGAGAACACCTTCTCCCCTCCGAACAGCTCCGACAGGGTGTACGAACCTCCGCCGCAGATCTGCTTCTCCGCTCCTAGAGCGGGCGCCTCTGCCTCGAAGACCATTCCTGTATAGTAATCAAGGCCACGCACGACTCCGAGATCGATATCGAAGTTATCCACACCCATGGCGTGCATGTAGGCGGTCACCTGCCTGAGATAATCGCCTGCCTCTCCGGGGACCTTTGTGAGAACCTCTGTTCCCCCAACGGTCTCGGTGAGAGTGAAGATTGCATCGATGACATCGGCCTTTACACCCATGTCCTCCAAGAGAGGGCGTGCCTCGTCGTATAGCTTCTTGTCGAGTTTCTGAAGGACTTCCGCTGTCCTCTCTTTAGGGACTCCGGCATCTGCAATGGCCTGCCTGAGTACTCCGATATGTCCGATGTGAATCTTGTAATCCTTCAGACCGAGCTCCTTGATCATGGACGCTGCCATGCAGATGACCTCCGCATCGGTCTCGGGAGTTGCGGAACCTATCAGCTCCGCTCCGAACTGGAAGAACTCTCTGTACCTTCCGCTCTGAGGCCTCTCGTATCTGAAGCACTGTCCGAAATAGAATATCTTGATCGGTTTGGGATCGTTGCTCATACCGTTGACGAACATCCTGATGGCAGGCGCCGTCATCTCCGGACGGAGCGCGATGTCCCTGTCCCCTTTGTCCTTGAAAGCGTAGAGCTCCTTGAGGACATTGGGTCCGGACCTGAGGATGAAGAGTTCCGCATCCTCGAAGATAGGGGTCTCGATCTCCCTGAAACCGAATGTCTGTGCGGTATGTCTGAGCCTGTTCTCATAGAACCTGCGTTTCTCCATCTCATCAGGGAGGAAATCCCTTGTACCGCGCGGACACTGAATCATGTGCCGTGGATTATTGGAACGATATAAAAACAATTATGCACAAAAACTGCAGAATGAAAGAAGGGGGCTATGCCCCCTGTTGTTTCAGATCTTCTCGTCCGGAATTATGTCGTCGTCGATCTCTTCCTTTACCCTGGCGGCCTTGGATGTCTCCTCGTTGATCTCCTCGATGGTCGGGATCGGTCCGAGGATGTCATCGGGATCGCCGACGGCCTTACGGATGGAGTCCACGTCGGACACTTCCCTGTCGGGAACGTTCTTGGCGGTTCCCATGTATTCAGACACGCCTTCGATCAGCTTGGTGACCTCCAGCGGGAAGAATATCTTGGATGATTCTCCCTCACCGACCTTCTGCAGGGTCTGCATGGAAAGAACGGACATTGCCTTGGAATCCATGGATGCGGCACCGACGGCCATTATCCTCAGCTTCTGTGCCTCTCCCTGTCCTTCCAGGATGGTGGCGAGTCTCTTACCTTCCGCTTCGAGGATCATCGACTGCCTCAGACCTTCTGCTTCCAGGATACGGGACCTCTTCTTTCCCTCTGCCTCGAGGATTGCAGCCCTCTTCTGACCGTCAGCCTCCAGGATGGCGGCACGCCTCTTCCTCTCCGCCGAGGTCTGCTCCTCCATCGAGTCCTTGACCTTCCTTGCAGGGTTGACCTCCCTGATCTCTACGGCCTCGATCTTCACACCCCACTTGTCGGTGTTCTCGTCGAGGATGTCCCTCAGACTGACGTTGATCTTCTCTCTGGAGGAAAGGATCTCATCCAGCTCCATGTCCCCTATGATGGATCTGAGCGTGGTCTGAGCGAGGTTCACGGTGGCGAACCTGTAGTTGGTGACCTCGAAGAAGGCATTCTTCGGATCGGTTACCTTGATGTAGATGACCGCATCGACATCCACAGGAGAGTTGTCCTTTGTGATGACCTCCTGCTTGGGAACGTCGAGCACCTCGGTACGGAGGTCCATCTTCACGACTTCATTGATGAGGGGGAACACAACGTTGAGTCCCTGGTTCAGGACCCTGACGAACTTTCCCAGCCTCATATAGATCGCCTGCTCGTACGGCTTGACGATCTTGATACCGCTGACTGCGACCAGGACGACCGCCACTATGACGACGGCCGTCAGGATTATGATGATTTCATCCATTCGTTTCACCTCATTTCCTGCGGACATGGACGTGAACGCCCTCACTGCTCTCGACTGTTACCTCTGCGCCCTCTTCGAGGGGTTCGTCGGAGGTGGCGGACCACAGATCTCCGCCGATCTTGACCTTGCCTTTCATATTCCCGGATTCAGTAGGAACGACGACCGTTCCGCTCCTACCGACCAATGATTCCGCGACAGTAGTTGTCGGCGGCTCCGGTTTCGCCAGATGCTGATAGAATTTGAGCGTCAGTATCGTCACAGGTACTGCGACTATCAATGCGATTATCGGTGCCCATATGCTCATGAGGACGTCGGGCCAAAAGAGTCCAATTGCCCCCAGTACTAGCAGGACGATGCCAGGGATTACCAGAAATCCTCCGGGTGCGAATGCCTCGTAGATGAGGAATAATGCACCTACGACGAGGAGTATACAGGATATCGTGAAAGGGTCCATGAATCCGTTATAGTTGAACAGTAAAATAAACATATGTCCGGTCGTTTCGTGATAGACGAATCATTCGTCCTCGATATCGAACTGACTGTAGTATAATTCCCTGTATGTACCTTCACTGGCCACTAGCTCTTCATGGGTTCCTGTCTGGACTATGCTTCCGTCCTTCATGACCAGGATAAGGTCCGCGTCGATTATGGTGGAAAGCCTATGGGCGATTATGAACGAGGTGCGGCCTACCATCATGCGGTCGGTTGCCTGCTTGATCAACCTTTCAGTGAGTGGATCCACAGAGCTTGTCGCCTCATCCAAGATTATCATGGATGGGTTGTCGATCATCGCTCTGGCGATAGCGATCTGCTGCCTCTGGCCGACGGACATCGAATCGTTGTCGCTTATCTTCGTATCATATCCGTTGGGCAGCGACGATATGAAATGATGCAGCCCTACCGCTTCACATACCCTGTCGAGATCCTCGTCCTTCACGTCGGTCCTGTTGAAGACTATGTTCTCTCTCAGCGTGCCCTCGAACATCCATGTCTCCTGGAGCACCATACCGAACAGGTTGCGTACCTGCTGACGGGTGAGGTCCCTCACCGAGATGCCGTCGATGAGTATGTCTCCGGAATCCACTTCGTAGAACCTCATAAGCAGGTTGATCATGGTGGTCTTACCGGCACCCGTCTGCCCGACTATGGCGATCTTCTGACCGGGTTCCACCTTCAAGGATAGGTCATGGATGATCTCCTTGTCTGGAGAATAGCCGAAGCAGACGTCCCTGAATTCCACTTCGCCCTTGGCGCGATCCATGTCGACCGTCTCTTCCTCCTTGGACATCTCTTCGTATCCGAGGAATATGAACACGCGTTCAGCTGCGGCTGCAACGGATTGCATGCTCACAATCGCTCCCGATATCTGACTGAAGGCACCGGTGAACAGCTTGACATAGATCATGAACGCGACGATGACCCCGAACGAGATGATGCCGTCCATATAGAGCATGGCACCGGACACGCATATCAGAACGTATCCGATGTTGCTTATGAGCCCGCTCAGGTGACTTGATATGCCTCCGAGGAACTGAGACCTGAAAGCCGTACGGCCCAATTCCTCATTGATCCTGTCGAACCTTTCCATAGCTTCCTTCTGTCCTGCATAGATGGAAACTACTGTGTGCCCGGTGTACTGCTCCTCGACGAGACCGTTCATCGCACCGAGGCTCTTCTGCTGGGACCTGAAGTACTTCTGGGTGCGCTTCGCGATGGATTTGATTATTATGAATCCGGCAACCGCTATCACCACCGACAGCAGGGTCAGGGGGATGTCGAGTATCGCCATAAGGATGAACGATATCACGAGCGTGGTGATTGCCGTGACCAGAGAACCTATGCACTGATTGAGGGACATCCCAAGAGTATCCACATCATTGGTGACACGGCTCATCACATCCCCTTTGGAGGACCTGTCGAAGTAATACAGCGGGATGCTGTTCATCTTCCTCGATATGTCCCTGCGGAGCATCTGTGCGCATCTCTGCGAGACGGTCGCCATCATATAGTTCTCGAAGAACGTCAGCAATCCGCTGACCGCGTAAATCCCTATGAGGATGTAACCGATCCTCCAGATCTCATCGATATCCATCTCGGATGTCAGACCATCATGGATTAGGTCAGTCATCTCGCTGAGGAGATATGGGCCGAACAGCGCCAGACCCGATGCTATAGCGGAACATACCGCCGTCAATATGAACAGCAAGCGGTAGCGCTTGATGTAATGGAATATGTTGATCCAAGCTTCCTTGAAGTTATCGGGCTTCTTGGATGAGCCCATACCCGGGGTGCCTGACATGCTCATTGCCCCTCCTCTCCGAACTCTTGGATCTTCGCCATCTCCTTGTAGATGTCGCAATCCCTCATCAGCTCATCATGCCTGCCGGACCCGACTATCCTTCCGTCGGAGATCACTATGATCCTGTCGGCATCAGCGATGGTGCTTATCCTCTGCGATACGATGACCGTGGTGGCCTTATCCGTGATCCTCTTCAGATTGCTGCGCACCTTCAGATCCGTCTTGAAATCCAGAGCAGAGAAGGTATCGTCGAAGATGTAGATCTCTGGTTTCTTGCACACCGCACGGGCGATGGAGATACGCTGCTTCTGTCCTCCTGACAGATTCGCACCCAATTGCTCTATGACGGTGTCCAGCCCCTCATTGGAATCGAGATAGCTGTCTATGCACGCTGCACGTGCTGCCTCCATCATCTGTTCATCGGTGACATCCTTGCATCCATAGCCTATATTGAATCCGGCTGTACCTGAGAACAGCATCGGCTTCTGAGTCGCATAACCTATCTTGGAACGCAATGCATCAAGATCGTATTCCCTTACATCGACTCCATCCACATAGACCGAACCTCCTGTTGTGTCGAATAGACGCGGAATCAGATTGACCAATGATGTCTTTCCAGAACCTGTCTGCCCGATTACCGCCACAGTCTCTCCGCGCTTCACGTCGAATGAGATGTCGGTCAGCGTATCCCCGGAACTGTCAGGGTATGCGAAGGAGACATTCCTGAAGGAGATGCATACATCCGTGTCCTCCGATTGTGTCCTGCTCCCGTTGACGACGGTGATGTCTGTACTGATGACATCATTGATACGGCGGGCTGAAACCAGTGCCCTGGGCAATCCCATGGCCACATGGGCTAGCAGGATGAAGGACGATACCACATACAGGATGTACGATGAGAACACGACCATGTTGGAGAACACCGCGAGAGCATCCTCCTCGGTCGCCGCAGCCATGATGATACCGGCTCCCAAGAGATAGATCATGACAGTGAGGATGTTCTGGACCACCCCGTTGAACGGACGTGTGAAGGCCAGCAGACGAGAGGCATAGAGGTTGTTCTCGGTCAGTGCGTCATTGGCATCGTCGGCCTTCTTGTTCTGATACTCCTCTGCATTGAATGCACGGATGACCCTTACTCCGGACATCCCCTCGCGGACGGTACGGTTCATGTCATCGGTGAACCACTGTACCTTCCTGTATCTGGGGATCACATAGAACAGCATGAAGGACTGGACGATGATGATCGCAGCGATACCTATTGCAGTGACCTCGGTCCATTCCCAGCTGCCTGTGGCCACCTTCGTGAGCGCTATGTAGACCATCACGGGAACCTTCACGATGAGCTGAGAGGTCCTCGCAACGGCGTTCTGAACTTGGGTCACATCATTGGTAGAACGGGTGATCAGACTGTAGATGTTGAACCTGCTCATCTCCTCAGGGGAAAACGACTGGACTTTCTTGAACTGCTCCTTGCGAAGAATCTTCGCATATTCGGATGCAACATATGCGGCAACCCCTCCAGCACTTATCGAGCAGATCACACTGCCGATGGAGCAGAGGATCATGCCCAACCCCTCTTCGAAAATAGCTTCCGGAGGGCTGCCGTTGTTGAGCAGGACGGTGATCTTCGTCATATATCCGGGGATCTCCAGATCCATCCACACCTGCAATGCTACGAATCCTGCCATGACCGCTATCAGCAGCCAATGTTTCAATGTCAGGAAACGCAAGATGGACCTCAGCTAGACACCCCCTATGTTGGATGTATGATGCAACTCTTTACTGACATTAATAATGCCCGACATAACACTGTTTGGAATGTCACAAAAACCGTTCTCCCGATAGCAACCTATAAAATAGAGAAAGCATACCCACCCTTCACCTAAAACAATCCCAGCCGGCGTACGTATGTCGACGGGTAAGAAAGTGATTAACATGAAAGCTTTGTACAACGACGGCAGCGTCAATGAGTGCGAAGATGAGCTTAAGGTCATCAGGCACACCGCTGCCCACGTGATGGCTCAGGCTGTCCAGAGGATCTACCCCGGGACCAAGCTCGCCATCGGACCAGCGATTGAAGACGGATTCTACTACGATTTCGACAAGGAAGGCGGTTTCGTTCCCGAGGACCTTGAGAAGATCGAAGCAGAGATGAAGAAGATAGTCAAGGAGAACCTGAAGCTCGAGACCTACACGATGTCCAGACAGGAGGCCATCGACTATCTGAAATCGAAAGGAGAGATCTACAAGGTGCAGCTGGTGGTCGATCTGCCCCAGGATGCCAGGATCAGCTTCTACAAGCAGGGAGAATTCGTAGACCTGTGTGCGGGACCGCACGCACTTTACACCAAAGCGGTCAAAGCGTTCAAGCTCACATCCATTGCGGGAGCCTACTGGAGAGGGGACGAAAAGAACAAGATGCTCTCCCGTATCTACGGAACCGCATGGGAATCCAAAGAATCCCTGGAGAAGTACCTCACCATGCTCGAGGAGGCCAAGAAGAGGGACCACAGGAAGCTCGGAAAGGAACTCGGACTCTTCGCCATCATGGAGGAGGGACAGGGATTCCCGTTCTACCTCCCGAAGGGAATGATTCTCAGGAACACCCTCATCGAATACTGGAGGGAGCTCCACACCAGGGAAAACTACCATGAGATCTCCACCCCCATGATCCTCGACCAGCAGCTCTGGCTGAGGTCCGGTCACTGGGACCACTACAAGGAGAACATGTACACCACCGTCATCGACGACCAGATCCACTGCATCAAGCCGATGAACTGTCCTGGATGCATCCTCGTTTACAAGAACGAGAACCACTCGTACAAGGAGCTGCCCCTCAGGATGGGAGAGCTCGGTACCGTCCACAGGCACGAGAGGTCCGGAACCCTGCACGGTCTGTTCAGGGTAAGGTGCTTCACCCAGGACGATGCCCATATATTCATGACCCCCGAGCAGATCCCCCAGGAGATCGCCGGAGTCGTCAGGCTCGTCGACGAGGTCTACAGCAAATTCGGTTTCAACTACCACATCGAACTCTCCACCAGGCCCGAGAACTCCATGGGAACCGACGAGGAGTGGGAGATGGCCACCAACGGTCTCAAGCAGGCTCTGGATTCCCTCGGAAGAGAATATGCTATCCACGAGGGTGACGGAGCATTCTACGGACCCAAGATCGACTTCCACGTGGAGGACTCTCTTGGAAGGACCTGGCAGTGCGGAACCATCCAGCTGGACTTCCAGCTCCCGCAGAGGTTCGATCTCAACTACATCGGTGCCGACGGAGAGAAGCACAGGCCGATCATGATCCACCGTGTCATCTACGGATCCATCGACAGGTTCATGGGAATCCTCATCGAGCACTACGGAGGAAAGTTCCCCACCTGGCTCGCACCCGTGCAGGTCAGAGTGCTGTCCGTTTCGGAGAAATCCTTCGATTATGCCGAGCAGGTCTACAACAAGCTCAAGGCCGCCGGCATCAGGGCAAAGCTGGACAACAGGGGTGAGAAGATCGGATACAAGATCCGTGAGGCTCAGCTGCAGAAGGTCCCGTACATGCTGGTCCTCGGAGAGACTGAGGTCCAGGATGGTACCGTCGTAACCGTCAGGAAAAGGGATGGCGGAGACCAGGGAACCGTCAAGCTGGACGACTTCATCGCTGACGTCCAGAAAGAGATCAACGACAGAGTCTGATCCAAAACAATTCTGCCGGGGAAACCCGGCATTTTTCCATCTTTTACCACTTCGTAACTAACTATTTGCAATGGCAGTCTTAGAATACGAATATCATTGAATGTACTTAGTTTTCTACGAATATCAGAATCAATTTTACGAATATCGAATTGATGTGCAACAATCATTAAAACATGGCCAGCACAATTACACTTCACTCGAGGAAGTATTGTTATGGTGGCTTCTACAAAAACGACAGCAATCACAGTAGTTGCCGTCCTGGCTGTAGTAATCGCACTTGTGGCCATTTTCCCACCGGAAATAGAGTCGATCTACATCGATGATGATCACAACGGCGATTCGTATATGCTATGGAGTCTGGCAGCACCTGTTATCGCTATAGGACTTGCATTGATTACAAGAAGAGTGTATACTGCCCTGTTCTGCGGAATAGTTGCAGGAGTGATCATCTATTCCCAGCTGGACATCGAAGTTGCATTCATGGCCCTTTTCACAGGAAACCTGGATGACAACATCCAAGGATTGGCCGCGACTCTCGGCAGTCTCGGAAACATAGGTATCTGTGCCTTCCTGATCATCCTCGGAGCATTCGTGTTCCTGATGAGGAGGGCTGGAGGAACTGCGGCTTTGGCCAACTGGTCCAGGGAGAAACTGAAGACCCGCGAGCAGTCGCAGCTGATGACCATGCTCTTCGGATGCATCATCTTCATTGATGATTACTTCAACTGCCTTACCGTCGGTACTGTGATGAAACCCGTTACCGATGAATACAACGTGTCTCGTGCCAAGCTCGCATACCTCATCGACGCGACAGCGGCACCCATCTGTATCATCGCACCCGTTTCCTCATGGGCCGCAGCCGTTTCAGGATACATCGCGGACAAGGGGGCTTTCGAGACCTTCGTCAGCACAATTCCCTACAACTTCTATGCGCTTCTGACCATCGTTTTCATCATCGTTATCGTCCTGCTGAAGTTCGACTACGGACCGATGAGAAAGTACGAGAAGAATGCGAAGGAGAGAGGAGACCTATTCTCTGACGGACGCGCGGACAGCATAGAGGATACCGATATCAGCGACCACAAGGGAACTGTCACGGACCTTGTCGTCCCAATCGTCATCCTTGTTGTGTTCTGTGTCCTCGGAATGCTCTTCACCGGATACCTGTACGGCGGTACTGACTTCTACAGCATGCTCAGCAACTGTGATGCTACCGTCGGACTCCCGCTCGGAGCATTCTTCGCATTCATGTTCACCCTTGCCTTCTACTACTACAGGAAGGTCATCGTATTCGATGATGTATGGGCATCCATACCTGAGGGATTCAAGGCCATGTTCCCTGCGATCATGATCCTTATCCTTGCTTGGACCCTGAAGGGAACCATTGACCTGATGGGAGCGGATCTGTTCGTCGCAGACCTGGTGCAGAGTTACGGATCCGGTGTCGAATTCATCATCCCGTTCATCGTGTTCGTCGTAGGTATGTTCTTGGCATTCGCTACCGGAACCTCATGGGGAACTTTCGGTATCCTGATCCCAATCTGTATGGCCCTGTTCCTCACCGACCCGACCATGATGGTCATCAGCATGTCCGCATGTATGGCGGGAGCCGTGTTCGGAGACCACTGCTCACCCATTTCCGATACCACCATCATGGCCAGTACCGGTGCTGAATGCGATCTGATCACACACGTGAACACTCAGTTCCCGTATGCTCTGACAGTGGCTGCCGTCTCTGCAGTCTGTTTCATCCTGGCTGGAGTGATGCAGAGTCCCTGGATCCCTCTTCTTGTCGGAATTGCACTGATTATCGGAGTGCTCCTAGTACTCAGGGTATTCATCAGGAGAAAGGAATACAGCGAATTAAGCTGATAAACCACAATAAAGCCGGGGCAAACCCCGGCACCTTTCGTTTTTCATGATATTGTTTATTAACCGCTCCCCGATGGAGAGACCATGACCGCGGAGGAGAGGGTATCGATACTCCTGGGGAACCCCAGGAAGGCAATCGTCACTTTAGCTATACCAATAGTCATATCTCTGCTGGTCTCGCAGATCAATGTCCTTGCCGACCGTGCTTGGTGCTCCGGGCTCGGTGATGATGCCATGTCCGCAATCGCTCTGGTCATGCCGGTCTATATGACCATAGTCGGACTCGGAAGCGGATTCGGAGTAGGGGTGTCGGCCGTGATCTCCAGGATGATTGGTGCGGACAACAAATCAAAGGCATCCAGCTCAGCGGTCCAGGCAGTGATTTTCACCATCGTGTTCGGAATAGTCATGACACCCATCCTCATATTCGGACAGGATGGACTTCTTTCTTTGATAGGCAAGGAGAACATCCTGCCGCTGGCCTGCGACTACATGCTCCCATACTCGATATTCACAATACTGATCGTCTACAACGGTGTGGTCGGGGGCATACTCAACGGCCAGGGCGCCACCCAGTATTCCATGATGCTCATGGCCGTCCAGGCAGTGGTCAACATTGTCCTGGATCCGATTCTCATCTACCTGTTGGACATGGGGCTTCAGGGTGCTGCGGTGGCCACAGTCATCGCTACAATAGCATCGGCCATCATCGGTACGCTTCTGATAATCGGAAAGAGGACCTATCTGCCTATCTCCAAACAGAATCTCCGTTACGACGGAGAATGCATGCGCATGCTGATGGTCGCAGGAATCCCACAGATGCTGGAGTACACAGTGATGTACTTCATGGACGCCGTCCTGAACTACATCGTGCTCATGGCGGCCGCAGGCTCCCATGCACTCACCGTGTATTCGGTCCCTGACAATCTGATGAACCTGATCGTGATTCCTGCTATAGCGATCGGATCCGCATTGGTCCCCGTGGCATCATCTGCATTGGGACAGAAGGACGCCAAGCGCATGAGGGAATCGTTCAGATTTGCATTTACAAGAGGTATCCTCATTGTGGTGATTCTTGCAGCGATAGTCGAGCTCTTCCCCGAACAGTTCCTCTACATCTTCTCGTATTCCGGCGAGATGCTGGACAACAGACCGGAGATGGTAGATATGCTCAGAGTGATGTGCCTTTACATCGGATTCTTCGCCTTCACTCCCCTGTGCTCGGGCTATATGCAGGCCATGGGTCACCCAAACCGCTCCCTGATAATTGCTCTCTGGAGGAACGCGGTCCTGATAACGTTCTTCTATATCGCCATCCAGCAGCCTGAGCTGACAGCCGTCGCATGGGCCCTGGTGTTCGGACACATAATCGGGGCGGCATCCATATTCCTGATGACTATGTTCACGGACAGACAGGTAACGAGAATGATTCTCAATCCTTGACCATCGTGACGCGCGTTATTATTAACGGGATTGTATTGCAACCTATGAATTATGAAAAGGCTGCCTTAGCAGTCTCGATTGTGGCGATCATGCTATTCTCCGGACTCCCGCTGACGGAGGCTGACGGAGATGGTGCAGGTAACGACCAGATATATGGTGCGACCACCGGGATCGACCTTAGCGAGATCGATGAGATCCTCAAACTCATCACGGGGAAGACCCTGAAGGAGCTTGTCGAGGATCTTGCGAAGACCATGGACTACGATGTCACCTTTGACCCGGAACTGGAATCGAAGTTCGCAATGACGAGGGACATCCATGATGAAGATGGACACAGGACCATCGTCGACAGGCTATCGGGATACTTCACCTTGTCCGTCGATCTGGTGGCGGAAGGAAAATTCCCGGCTGCAGGCACATATCTCATCAACGACGGGGAGAGTGCCGAGGATTTCCTCAAGAGAGTGTTCATCGACGGCAGCACTGAGGATCATAAGATCAGCAACGAGGTCGTTCTGGGAATGACCTTGGACCTGGCGCTAATGACTGATATCAACACAGAGACCGGAGAGATGGAGGACGCATACATCGCGTTCTTCCCCATGCTGTACACGGAACTTGACGGCGACATGAAGATTGCAGACCTCACGGACGATGACGATAACCTCGTCGGCATCACCATCGACTATGAGAAATATCATTCACTCAGCAACGTCTACGGAGACTTCCAGATTACACTGGACATCGACGACCTGAAGGTCCTGGGCGATGGTGAGTGGACATGCAACCCCATGATCACGGAGCATGTGGAGAGATCCGTCGTCTCGTCCGATCTCGTCAACGACCTTTGGCCCTTGATCAAAAAGGTCATCGGAGAAGGCGGAAAGATATCCAAGGCCATACCTGAGCTGATCCTGAACATCCTGACCTCTACGGACAGGAAACTGGATATCTTCGACACGATCAAATCCCTGACTGGAAAGACGGTCCATGACATCACATTCACAGGCGACGTCACTGTATCGAACGAAACCGATGAACTGGGAAACCCCTATGTATTGTTCAAGGTCAAGAGAAACGATACCACGGTCGACATCAGCTATCCTTTGGAAGGCTACTCGTTCGAAGCAGGGAAGATCATAGATCTGATCCCTGATAGCCTCATCTCCAAAGAGGCCAAGGGAATCATCAAGGCCGCACTGATCATCATCGGACTCGGACACGTAGAGATGCCCGACATCACCGATGATCAGAAGAAACAGGAAGAATGCAGTACGATTCAGAATGCGGTGAATGAAATCATTATCATGAACGAAGAATACGAAACGGACATCCCGCTCGTATTCATCGTCCTGGCCGTAATAATCGTGATAGCGGCATGCGCTGCCACTTTCCTCATGTGGAGGGGTAAGATATGAGCATGACCGTCGAAGCAAGGAACCGCGCAATCGGAATGTGGGGTCTGGCGATATGCATGCTCTGCATAGCTGCCGGATGGATGTTCATGAGGTTCGGAATATCATGGAGCGTCGCGGACCTCCCCGAATCCGACAACGTTGTGCGCTTAATCCCCGCATACATCATTTCGGAAGTGGCCGTCATCCCTCTGGGTGCTAAGCTCGCAGACCGCTGGGGAGTCAAACGTGTACTTCTCGTAGGTCCGATAATCTTCATACTGGGCTCCATTCTCTCCATTGTATCCGTCAACGTCGAGATGCTCATAGCGTTCAGATTCCTGCAGGGAATCGGCGGAGGAATCGTGCTGGGGCTCGGATTCACCGCAGTAGGAAGATACTATGGACCGGATGAAAGAGGTAAATGCCATGAGCTCATGACAGCGGCATTCGCCATCGGATCCCTTTTCGCATCCGCCGCAGGATACTTCCTTACAGATAACTTCAATTGGAGGGCTGGATTCATACTCCTCGCCGTGCTGATGCTCATCGGTACCCTGATGGCCTGGAGGCTTCTGCCTGAGGACAATGGATCAGAGACGCCTTTGGACAAAATCAACCTGCTACTTGTCACGATCCTGTTCGGATTGGCGGCTTACTACACACAGTCGGTAGACGTGGATTACAACCTTCTCAGCATCCCGTCATATGTCATGATAGCCGCCATCATCGCGGTCCTGATCATCACATTATGGCATTCCAAGAGGTCCGAGAACCCGGCCATCCCTGTCGGCATCAGCAGCTTCGAGAAGAAACTGATAGTCCTAATGTTCCTGTTCAGTGTGTGCGGACTCGGACTCATCCAGTATTACTTCAAGCTGTATCTGACCTACTTTAACTTTGATATCTACGAGGCAAGCTTCAACTTCGTTCTGCTCATCCTCGGTGCCGGAATACCCTCGCTGCTAGGCTGCAGGATGGTTACCAAGACCGGGGTGAAACCGTGGGTAACAACGGGAGCGATCTTCGTGGCCATCGCTTTGGTGATAACGCATTTCTTCGCCTCTGAGAGCGAATTCTGGTTCGGATTCTCCCTGTTCATGTTCGGATTCGGACTGGGAATGATCGTCACGGAGATCATCATCTCCTTGCAGCGCGTGATTCCCAAGAAGGATATGGGACAGCACACAGGAAACCTGATGGCGGTGCGTATGATCGGAATCATTGCAGGTAATGCGGTGGTCGGTTCGTACATAAACAGCGTCATCCGCGAGAACTACGTGCCCGGGATCATCGACATCTCCACAGCGGACCAGGTCCTGACCGAGATCGCGAAGCATATGTCCGACAACATCACGTACATGGCAGACTCGCTGAACGACGGTTTCATGTTCGTGGTGCTGATCATGGCCGCCATATCGGTAATACTGGCAGTCGTCGCATACTCCTTGAAGAAATACGATCTCGAGAACCGCTCCGAAGAGTGATGCATAAACCGGAGTCCGTCGAAAGACGGGCTCCGCCTTTACATTATTGAATCAAATTGACCTGTTTCAAAGACATCAAAAATAATAGAAATCAGGTCCTTTTCACGATGATGCACAGAATATCCTTGTCCATCACCTTGTGGTCCAATCCGACAGTCTGACCGGGGAACTTTGCGCTGTCCCCCCAGATCATGGCGTATCTGAAATTGTTCTTGAAATCCCTGTGGATCAGCTCACAGACATCTCCCACGGTGTTCCCGCGCTTGACGATGAGGGGAACATCCAGATCCGCTTCCTGACCCTGAGGCTTCAGATAGATGCGTATCATGTCGATGGTGTCATACATGGCCTGTTTCAGTTCCTCCATGCCGTATCCCGTTGCTGCAGATACAGGGACACAGCGGAACTGCTTGTGCATCTCAAGGACCTCCTCGAGCTGTCCGGGCTTGGCAAGATCGACCTTGTTGATCGCCATGATGGCCTTAATGTAAACCCTGTTGCCTGCCAGCACGTCCAGCATCTGCTCGACATCTATGTCCTCACGGACAACGACTGTAGCGTTGATGTGCCCGTAAGCCGCGGTCATGTCCTTGATGATCTCTGGCGTGATCTTGGTGAGCTTCACCGTCGGCTTGACAAGGATTCCTCCCTGATCCGAACGAGTGATGACCACGTCGGGCTTGGTCTGGTTGAGACGGATAGCTGCGTTGTACAGTTCTTTGAACAGTACATTCATGTTAGGATTGAAAATGTCGACCACCAAGAGGATGACGTCAGCTGACCTTGCGGCTGCGATTACCTCCCTTCCCCTACCCTTACCGCGGGAAGCATCCTTGATGAGTCCGGGCATATCGAGAATCTGAATCTTGGCATGGTTGTACACCATGACTCCGGGAACGACATCCAGAGTGGTGAAGTGGTATGCTCCGACCTCGGATTTGGCACCGGTGAGCTGATTGAGAAGAGTGGATTTTCCCACTGAGGGGAATCCCACCAATGCAACTGTGGCGTTACCTGCCTTCTTGACGTAGAATCCTTTGGTGTTCCCACCCTTGGACGCACGCCTCTTCTCCTCTTCCTCGTTGAGACGTGCGATCTTCGCCTTGAGTTTACCAATGTGACCTTCGGTAGCCTTGTTGTATTTGGTCTTGGAGATCTGCTCCTCCAACTCCTTGATCTGCTCCTCGATGGTCGCCATATGACATACGCTCTGATGGTAAACCCCTATTTCAAATTGACTTAGTCTTCATGTAGGCATCCAGATAGCGGTCGATGCCATGCTTGGACTTCATTATAGCATTGGAATTGGGCTTATACGCAGCATCCGGATCGAAGCAGAACGCCTCGAAGAGACCGTCTGCCAGCCCATCATAGGATTCCTTATCGGCGGCCCACTGGCCGGCCATATATCCGACCTTCTCCTCGCTAGAAGAACCTATACGGCCGTCGATACCTGCGATCATGTATGACAGAAGGTCGTGCATGGTCTTGGAGTATGTCGTTACATCGTCCTTCATTCCGGATTCGTCCTTCTTGATGCCGTTCATACCTTCATCCACGCGATCAAGGAGAACGAGGATTTCCTCGGAGACGGATTTAAGGTATCTCAGGCTGGTGTTGGAATGGATCTCATGATTGAGTGTCGGGTCGATCATCAGTGTAGCGGTCAGACCCTTCAGCGATGTGTCGTAATCCCCCTTTGCCATCCTGCGGATCAGGGCCATCGGTATGCCGCATTCCTTCGCAGGGGAGTTGTCAAGGGCCTCGTAGAATGTGGTGGCGAATATCGACACCATGTTCTGATCGGGATCGTTGATCTCCGTCAATGCTCTTCCCAGCTCCTCGACCGCTCCGTCGCGGAACTCCTTCCTGTCCTTTTCGGGGAGATGCTCGCAGGCCTGCGCCAGCAGCATTATGGCCTCGCACAGCTGCTGATCGAGGAGACATGATTCCGCCAATGCGAAAAATCCGTACCAATTGCCCTCCTCGAACTCCAGGATCCTCTCCCCCACGTTGTTGAGCATTCTCGGATCCCTGTCCTGGAATGCCTTCCTCCCTATCAAGATAAGCTCGGGCACATTCTCCGGAAGGCTGTCGATATCGTCAGTGACGATCCTGCTCTTGAAACCGCATTCGCAAGTCATCAGACCGTTCTCGTCGGCCTTGAGATACTTTCCGCAGTCCGGACATATCCTGTCATAGTCCAGATCGCCTGTTTCAACATCCGATGCGATTCCCTCGACCAGCGGTCTCTTGAAAGCCTCCTGATAGTCCTTGAGAGCCTTATCCCTCTTCTTCAGGATGCCCTTGTTGCGCTTGCCCGACATGATATAGCCGAGATGGAACTCGAAAGCGTTCTGGAGAAGGCCGAACACGTCCTCGTAATCGTTGACCCCCCAGTAGTCGCACAGCGTGAGCAACTCCTCGTCGGAATAAGTCGCTGCCATAGCGTCCTCTCCGTCCAGGAGCATCTGCACGAACTCGCTGAAACCGGGGCCCCATATCTTCACGATGTTGGGTGCCATGGACCCGTCCTGGGCCATGGTCTGCATCTGGGCGTCGATCGAATCGATAGATGACTTCGCATTGTTGAGAAGCGTCTGATGATCTACGACGTAGGTGTTGCCAGACATGTAATCCATGATGATCATCATGATCTCCTTGATCAGCGATGCACCCATGCCGGCCGATTCCAGAGAATCGGACAGGGTTCCGAGCCTGAGCATCAGATCGCACATGAAATCCATCTCGCACAGATGCTCGAAGCGTTCGAACAGGGTTCCGGTAAAGTCCACCAGGGTGGTGTCCTCCGTGCTCCAGTTCTTATCCTCCTTTGCCGCCTTCTCTATCGAATCCAGGACCGCATCCATCGCAAGCTCGTAGAACTCGTCGAAATCCTCTTCCTCGATGAACAGCGCCGCGAGTTTGAAATCATCGAAAGCGGAACCGATCTTGCCTTCCTGCAGGTCGGACCATCCCACGCAAAACCATGCATACCATGACGAGATGCCTGCATTGGCAACCTCCTCGGCCAGGGATGCCATCTTCTCCTGGTCCCTGTCGTTGTAGGCCTTCTCCAAGCGGCTGAGGTATTTCTCCGACAGCCTGTCCCTGTTGGTCTCTGCCTCGGAAATCTGTTCTGGTGTGAACTTCTGGTCCTTACCGCACACCACGCACTCGCCTTTCGAGAGCTCGGTGTTGAGCAGCATGAAGTTGGAACTGCAGAATGGACAGCCCGTCAATAGTATGGTCATGTCCATACGTAGGACAATCACCGTTTAAAGGTATCCTTATATCAACGCGCGCGATACCGTGGGCCAATGACAGAAAACGCAGAGTCCAAGGTCTCCTTGATCGAGGAGTTCAAAGGACTTACACAAAAACAATGGCTGGCCATTGCCGGAGGTTTCGCCGGTGCGGCTGTTCTGACATGCCTGAATCTGGCTTTGAGCTGCATCGGGTTCCTCGTCATAGCAGTCGTACTGTACATGGTCCCGCACATCACTGGTGTGGCATCTCCCAAGATCAAAGCGATCATAGGTGCTGTATTCATAGTGGCCATGCTTCTGATCGGTACATTCGCATACATGGGATCGGCCACGACCGTAGAGGTTAAGGTCACAGGAGGCGACAGCGACATCAAGGATGTCTACTACAACGTCTCGACCGGTGTCATGACCGTCGAATCATCAAGGTCCGATCTCGATCTGAAGGTAGAGACCTCCACCGTAACAATGATCGCCTACGGTACTGCGATCAACAGTTCCGCTTTTGTCTACGAGACTGGTATGACCTATAGCGACGGCAAGTATACGGCCACGCCGCAGGTCGTCCCCAATGACTATGTCGTTCTGTTTGTCGGAGTCTCCGATGACGGAGGAGAGACCTACAAACAGTTCTACAGATTCCAGTTCGACACGGGAGTATCCAGCGGAGACATGATGCAGAAGAACTTCATGGGAGCGGGATACACCATGCTCCTGGTCGGTCTGATGTACTTCGTCATGCTGATCTTCTCCGAGATCATGAGACGCAGCGCCAGGAAGGCACGCGACAAGATGGAGGCTGAGGGAAGGCTCTATCCTGAGGGATACAGCAAGTGCAAGGAGTGCGGAACCATGGTCCTGCCCGGTGAGATCACCTGCAGGAAGTGCGGTGCACCCATCGAGGTCCCCGAGGATGTCAAGGTGCTCCACAAGAAGGACTTCTTCGAGTGCTCCGAGTGCGGAACCGAGGTCCCCATCGATGCAAAGGTCTGCCCCAAGTGCGGAGCCAAGTTCGACGAGGGCGAGGAGACCGTCATCCAGCATGCTGACGGAACAGTCGATTCGTCCAGCGAGACCTTCGAGTGCTCCGAGTGCGGAAAAGAGGTCCCCGCCAACGCGAAGAGATGCCCCTACTGCGGTGCAGAATTCGACGAAGACGAGGAATGAAACTTCAAACCCCCTGGCAACAGGGGGCTTTTATCCCTTTTATAACCAATTCCGATCGAACCGCACGGCTATTATCGCGCAACCGTTAAAACCGAGAATAATCATGACTTCAGCGGATGCCCTCAGACAAAGACGTTAAAGATAAGCCCGCAGAAAAGAAGACTGCGACAGCACATAAGTTGGAATCGAAGCAGCAGGAGATCTCAGTCACCGAATTCTTCGAGAAGAACAAGCAGATCCTTGGTTTCGACTCAAGATCGAAATCCCTCCTCATGGGAATCAAGGAAGCTGTGGATAACTCACTGGACAACTGTGAGGAAGCCAACATCCTTCCGGAGATCACCGTCAGGATCGAAAGGCTCAATGATGAGGATTACAGAGTCTCCATCGAGGATAACGGAACAGGTATCACGCATAAGGCCATGCCGAACGTCTTCGGAAGGCTCCTCTACGGATCCAGATTCCACGCCCTCAGACAGTCCAGGGGACAGCAGGGAATAGGAATCTCCGCCACCATCATGTACGGTAACATCACCACAGGAAAGCCGGCACATGCCATGTCCAAGATAGAGGGCGAGGACGAGGTCGCATGGCAGATGGACATCTTCATCGACACGAAGACCAACAGACCTGTCATCACCAACGATAAGGCATTCACATGGGAAGGCAAGGAGCACGGAACCCGCATCGAGTACACCACCAAAGGAAGGTACATCACCGGAAAGCAGTCGATCTTCGAGTACCTGAAGGAGACTGCGATCGTCAACCCCCATGCCCAAATCACATTCTACGACCCTGATAACACCAAGACAGTGTTCGAGAGGGCAACGGACATCATGCCTCCGAGACCGAAGGAGATCAAGCCCCATCCGGAAGGGATGGAGATCGGAGACCTGATCAAATACGCCGGCAAGACTCAGCAAAAGACCCTGAAAGCGTTCATGAAGAGCGACTTCTCCAGGATCACCGACAGGCTGGCCAGCGAGATATTCGAGATCTCCGGAGTGGACGGAGGGAAAAAACCCGATAAGCTGACCAGAGAGGAGGCGATCGCAATCCTCGACGCCATCACGAAGGTCAAGATCATGGCCCCTCCGACGGATTGTCTCTCGCCCATCGGCGACACCCTGATCAAGAAGGGACTGATGCACGTCCTGGACGGTCTCAGGCCCGAATACTATGCGACACCCGTCACCCGTGCGCCCAAAGCGGTGAACGGAAACCCGTTCGTCGTAGAGGCCGGTATCGTCTACGGAGGAGACATCCCTGCGGACAGCCAGGTCCAGATATACAGGTTCGCCAACCGTGTACCTCTCCTGTTCAAGCAGGGGGACTGTGCGATCACGAAGGCCATCTCCGAGATGGACTGGAGAAGATACGGATTGGAACAGAGGGGAGGAAAGGGAATCCCGTACGGACCCGCCATCATCCTGGTCCATGTCGCATCCACGAAGGTCCCATTCACATCTGAAGGAAAAGAGGCTGTCGCATCGTTCCCGGAGCTTTCCAGCGAGATAGGGCTCGCACTGAGGCTGTGCGCCAGGAACCTCAAGAGCCACCTGAACAAGCAGGAGAGGAAGAACAAGACCCATGCCAAATTCGAGATCGTCCAGGAGATCCTCCCGGACATGGCAACGAAGGTCGCTACCCACCTCAACAAACCTGTGCCTGACCTCAGCAGGACCATCACGAAGATCATGAACGTTGTCTGGGTGGAGCCCGAGGTCAAGAAACAGAACAAGAAGCTCCGCACGATCACATACACCGTTTACAACTACACCACTCAGCCGCGCAGCATAAGGCTGCACGCACAGGTCCCGAAAGAGGCCGTCAACCTCTCCCTCTTCTCAGGAGATTACTTCCTGGACATGAACGATGAAGGAAAGGCGAACTGGGAGATCAAGGATCTCGCACCATCGACATCCACCAAGGTCTCGTTCGAGCTCACAGGAGAGATGGCGGACACCTTCGATGCGGACGACATTTACTTCTCCGGACTGAACCCCGTGATAGTCATGGGTGCGGAGATGCTCCCGGGAGACTGGGGAATAAAGGGACTGGACATAGTCCAGACATCGGAGGACGACCTTGTCCCCGAGGACGAAGAGGATACACAGGAGGCGGAAGACCTTGACGATGAATGACAGACAGAAGGTAGCGTTGGACAGTCTGACCGACGTCATATCGAACATCTACGATCAGCTCGACAGAGGAGACATCCCCTCTATGAACCTCCCCATGAGGTCCAAGAAGAACATCGAATTCGATTCCAGGCACAATGTCTGGACATACGGGGATCTCAAGACCGCACGTACCGCGAAGACAGTCCAGGGAGCGGTCTCCATGCTCAGGACCGCATACACCACCGATTTCATCAACGAGATGATCAGAGAAGGGAAATCGTCCACCTTAAGGGAGATGTACTACATCTCAGAAGGATGGCATAACGCCAAGTTCCACACACAGGATGAGAGCAACCTTCTGGCAGAAGACCTGGAGACGATCACTGGGTGCATGAGGGAGGACTTCAAACTCCGTCCCGAGGAATCCGGAGCGCACGTCTACGGAGACCTGAACTTCACGACGATCACCACCAAGGGAACATGGAAGACAAACAACTGTATCGACGATGTCCCCGAGACCGGATTCGCGGTCCCGTACAAGGTCGAGAACGACACCTTCCAGATTAAACCCGGGAACGTCAAGTTCATTATGGCAATCGAGACAGGAGGAATGTTCGCCCGTCTCATCGAGAACGGGTTCCCCGAACAGTACAACTGTGCACTGGTCCACCTCTCAGGACAGCCCGCGAGGTCCACCAGGCGTCTGATCAAGAGGCTCAACGAGGAGTTCAACCTCCCCGTCACCGTGTTCACCGACGGAGACCCATGGTCTTTCAGGATCTACGCATCGGTCGCATACGGAGCTATCAAGACCGCTCACATCTCTGAGTACCTTGCAACCCCGACGGCACAGTTCATAGGAATCACACCTTCCGATATTCTGAACTACGACCTGCCCACCGACAAGCTCTCGGACAAGGACATCGGCGCTCTGAACGCAGAGCTCTCGGACCCCAGGTTCGCGGACGAGTACTGGGTGAACGAGATCCAGGCCATGCTTCACATGGGGAAGAAGGCTGAACAGCAAGCTCTGGCCAAATACGGTCTGGAATACGCGACAGGCACCTATCTCCCTGAGAAGCTCACCGACATGGGTGTAATCTGATCATAAAACGGGGCGATAGCCCCTTTTTCCTTTTACTCTAAGCCTTTCAGTGTTGTTCCCCTTACCAGCATTATCGCCCAAAGGGCGCCGTATACTATCAGGAACAGCGTGAAGCAGAAGGCCACACTCTCGATGTAATTAGAGAATGGAAGATGGACAACTACGACCATTCCTGCCGTGGCGAACATGAAATGAACGAAATTCAGAACGGAGGATATCGCACCCGAGTTCCCCACATCCTGCGCCAGGAGGATGTTGAAACCGAACGAACGCGCGACAGAGGAACATGCGATGATCGGAACGATGCCGCAGAAGAATATCATAGGGCCTTCTCCTCCTACAGTCCAAAGGATCACCACAGCTGTGAGGGCGAGTGCGAACATCACGACAAGGTGTGCCTTGTTGCTTAGATGGAACCTCTCGATGACCAGCATGAGGAGAACTCCTGTGATCATCGCTCCGGCCAGATAGAATGAGTATGCATCCCCTACATCGAATCCCTTCTCTTTGTAGATGTATTCGGAAACGGACACATAAGCTAGGATACAGAACGCCACCATATTCATCATGATGGCGAATCTTCTGAAATCGCCGTTCTTGAGAATCGGGATCATCGTCGCTACGGCACCTGTTATGGAGCCCTTGTATCTCTCCTTAGGAATGTCCGCCGGGATCGTCAGTGATATCAGAGCACAGATTCCTGCGACTATAGCTGGTGCCCAGAACGTCGCTCTCCAATCCAGCACCCATATCAGAGTCTGCCCCAATACCGGAGCGATGACCGGGCCGAGGACTCCGATGACCGCTACGATCATCAGGACCTTTGTCCTCCTCTTTCCATCGAAACAATCCCTGATGAGGGCAACAGCGCATGTCATGGCACCCCCGGCACCTATCGCCTGAAGTATCCTGCATACGATCATGAGCTCGATCGAATCCACCGTGCTGCAGAGGAAACTTGCCGCGATGAACAGTGCGAGGGAACCGAGCAATACCGATCTCCTTCCGTACTTATCGCTGACCGGGCCAAGGAAAAGAATGCCTATCGCCAGGAAGAGCATGAACATGTAAAGGGCCATGCTGAACGTGGATTCGTCGGTACCGAAGTATTCGATCATCTCGTCCAACGCCGGCAGGAACATATCGGTGGCCAGCGGAGCGAACATGCTCAGCATGATTATCAAAGCCACCAACACGCCATCGGACAATCTCATATTACCTATGCCGCCGAAAGTCTGTTCGTAAATAAGATATTCGA
Organism: Thermoplasmata archaeon; assembly: GCA_015063285.1. NCBI lineage: Archaea > Methanobacteriati > Thermoplasmatota > Thermoplasmata > Thermoplasmata archaeon. The sequence goes on along the minus strand of SUST01000002.1, from coordinate 138,202 downwards.
TTAGTCGAACCAATGCATCATGGGCTTACCCGAAGCCCTGACGATGACAGTTGCTCCGCGGAAGACCTTCTTCCCGTTACCTTCTACATCGATGAGCGTCTGATCTATCTTCTTCTCAATGGAAACTTCGGCCGCTCCGGACTCTATCGCCCTTGCCGTAGCGATCCTCGTCGCCTCCTCGATGGCGAATTCCAGCGCCTCCTCCTTGTCGGAGAATTCGAAGGCCGTCTCCCCGTTGTACACGGTGCATTCCGGATCTTCCGAGAAGTCCTGGAAAGCAGCACGTACCGACAGCTCGACGACCTCGGTCACAGAACTGGAGATGGCTCCGATTGCATTACCGACATCATAGTTCTCGGGAAGGATCAGTTCCGTGTTCAGGGTTTCTGCAACTTTAGGAAGCCATGCTCCTACCGGTGCTCCGATACCCACGATGGGCATCTTCAACCTGAATCCCACGTCGTATTCCTTGGTATCGCGGAGGATCTCCTCTATCATCGCATGATCGGATTTGGACAGCTCGTCCTTTCCCGTCTCCGCCCTGATCATGTGATCCATCACACATCTGGAGATCTTCTGAACGATCGCTTCCTTAGCTTTCTGGATAAAGACATCTGCATCCATTTCGGCCTTCTTCGAAAGGAGCTCGACCGCCTTCCTGGAAGATCCCGTGTCATACTCGTTGTAAGTCCCCTCTGCAGCCAGGATATCTGTAGGTGTGATACCGATGCGGGTCACGTATCCTTCCGACTCCAGATCTCTGAGGCAGAATCTGTCGAAAGGTATCTCCAATACCTCTGAGGCCTCCCTGACAGAGTAGGGCCTCTCCTCGATGAGCTTGAGGAATCTCCTGTCGCATTCGGTGAGATATGACAATTCCATGTTGGATGCCCTTGTGTACAATTCACAATCGGCTATGGCATCGGACGGCGATGAATCAAGATTCTTCAGATTAGAAATCCACTCCCTAACTTCCGGCCATCTGGATGCCGCTATGCATATCGGGATTATCCTGATAGTTGAGAGCACGAGCTTGGATTTCTCCACGGATATGCGGCTGTCCCCGCCCATTCCGTATGTGCTAACGTCTGCTGCACGGACCCTTGTCCTGTGACCGCCCACCAGAGCGCCTGTGTCCAATGTGCGGACGAAACCTCCGTGGATGATTCCAAGGTCGGTAGTGGTTCCTCCGATATCCGCTATGAGGGCATCGTGGATACCTGTGAAGACCATGGCGCTGGTAAGACTGGATGCGGGACCTGACATGATGGTCTCGATAGGCCTCTTGATTGCTGTGGCGGAATTCATGATCGAGCCATCGCCCTTGACTATCATCAGAGGAGCTTTGATCCCCATGTCCTCGAGGGCCTTCGTCACAGCTTTGATGAGGTCTATGATAGTAGGGATAAGCCCAGCATTGATGATGGCAGTGTTCGCCCTCTGTTCGAAACCCAATTTCGAAGTGAGATCGTGGGCGCATACCACGGGTATGCCCAACATCCTTTCGGCGAGCCCTTTGACGGTCTCCTCATGGCTGGGGTTGCGGACACTCATGTACCCTACGATTGCAAGGACATCGACCTTCCCGCGCATAGATTCCACAGCGGCCTTGGCCTCTTCCATATTGAGCTTCTTGACGGTCCTTCCTTTGAGGTCCAGCTGTGCATCTATGTAAGCGTAGTTCGCTATGTTCACGGTGTGGCCGAACTTCTTTCCGAGGACAATGAGCCCGACACGGCAGCTCTTTCCTTCCACGATGGAATTCGTCGCCAGAGTTGAGGAAAGCGATACAATAGAGATTCCGTCGGTCTTCGACAGACCTTTGAGCGAGGCGACGATACCCTTGATGAGATCGTCACGGGTGGTGAGGGCCTTAGAGCGACATATTATCTCCTTCGTCTCCGTGTCGATGACGACAGAATCGGTGTATGTTCCGCCGGTGTCTATGCCCAATCCCAATACCATTCTATTCCTCCGAGCACCAAGACATATCAGTCTGCTTATAGAACTCTTACCCTCGTAGATAAACAAGAATCTGCGGCATTCCTGGAACTGTCTAATTTCAACCTCCGGGACAATCGAATCCCATTTCATAACTATTTTATAGAAGTTCTAACACTCATTCACCCTAATAACGAATCAGAGGGTTCTTGAAATGGCAAAGAAACAATTCAAGGCAGAATCCAAGCAGCTTCTCGATCTGATGATCAACTCGATATACACCCACAGGGAGATCTTCCTGAGGGAGATCATCTCCAACGCATCTGATGCGATCGACAAGCTCCATTACAAATCCATCACAGAATCGGACGTGCCCGTGGCAAGGGAGGACTTCCGCATCGACGTCAAGATCGACAAGGAAGCGGGAACGGTCACAGTCTCGGACAACGGAATAGGAATGTCCAAGGATGACATGGACGCAAATCTCGGAGTCATCGCACACAGTGGCTCCCTGGACTTCAAGAAGGAAATTGAAGAAGGTAAAGACATCGACATCATCGGACAGTTCGGTGTCGGTTTCTACTCCTCGTTCCTCGTTTCAGATAAGGTCACCGTCATCTCCAAGAAGTACGGAGAGGACCAGGCCTGGAAATGGACCAGCGAGGGTGCCGACGGATACACCATCAAGGAATGCGAGAGGGGTTCCTACGGAACCGATGTCATCATGCACATCCGCGAGGATGACGAGAACGAGACGTTCAGCAACTACCTCAGCGAATACACCATCGAGGACCTCATCAAGAAGTACTCGGACTATGTCCGCTGGCCTATCCACATGACCCTCGAGAAGGGAGAGATGGAGGAGACCGGCGAGAAGAACGAGGATGGCACTCCCAAGAAGGAGTGGAAGACTCATCTGGAGGATACCGTCGTCAACAGCATGGTGCCGATCTGGCAGAGGGATAAGGCCTCGGTCACCGATGAGGACTGCAAAGCATTCTACAAAGAGAAGTTCCACGACTACGAGGAGCCCATTTCGGTCATCCGCGTGAATGCTGAGGGAACCGTCAGCTACAAGGCGATGCTGTTCATCCCCAAGGTAGCGCCCTACAACTTCTACAGCAGGGAGTTCGAACCCGGACTCCAGCTGTACTCGTCCGGAGTCATGATCATGGACAAGTGCAAGGACCTCCTGCCCGACTGCTTCAGGTTCGTGAAGGGAGTCGTCGATTCACCCGACCTCTCTCTGAACATCTCCAGGGAGATGCTGCAGCACGACCGTCAGCTCTCGATGATCAGGAGCAACCTCGAGAAGAAGATCAAGAACGACCTCGAGAGGATACTCAAAGAGGACAGGGAGACGTATGAATCGTTCCACAAGAACTTCGGACCTCAGCTCAAATACGGAATCGTCGAAGGCTGGGGAGCCAAGGCCGACCTGCTCAAGGACCTGATCATGTTCCACTCGATGGAGAAGGACAAGCCCATCACGCTCAGCGAATACGTTGCCGACATGAAGGAAGGCCAGGAGAAGATCTACTACGCCACAGCAGAGAGCGTCGCAAGGGCCAAACAGCTGCCTCAGGCAGAGCAGGTACGCGACAAGGGCTATGACATCATCTGTCTGACCGAGGAACTGGATGAGTTCACGCTCAGGACCCTCAGGAACTACAACGAGAAGGAATTCTGCAACATCAACAGCAACGACCTGGACCTCGGAACCGAAGAGGAGAAGAAAGAGGCCGAAGCGAAGGAAGAGGAATCCAAAGACCTTCTGCAGTTCATCAAAGAGTCTCTGGGAGACAAGGTGGACAACGTCGTGCTCTCCAGGAAGCTAAAGACTCACGCGGTCTGTCTGAGCTCTGAGGGCGATGTGTCCTTCGAGATGGAGAAGTACTTCGCGAACATCCCGGGATCGCCCGAGCAGGGAGTCAAGGCCAAACGTGTCCTGGAGATCAATCCCAACCACCCTGCTTTCGAATCCCTGAAGAAGGCATACGAAGATGACAAGGACAAGGCGAAGTCCATGGCATCGATCATGCTGGACCAGGCCCTCCTGATGGCAGGAATGCCTGTCGAGGACATGCTCGGATACTCCGAGAACGTTTTCAAACTGTTCTGATGGCAGAGGGGGTTTTCCCCCTGCCGTCTTTTTTCATATCGATTCAGAAACTCTCATGGAAGAGACATTTGGTCTGATGCTCAGGCTCTGACGACGTGCTCATTCCTAGCTTCTTGTAGACGCCTTCGTCCACAGGGGAGAGGATGACAGATGAATGCACATCGCATCCTCTGAGCTTGGGGAGCATCGCGAACGCCTTTGCGGCATTCTCGTCAGTCCTGGCGATGATGGACAATGCAATCAGCATCTCATCCAAGTGCATACGGGGATTCTTGTATCCCAGATTATTGACCTTCAGGTTATGGACGGATTCTATGACTTCCTTGGAGATCAGCATCACGGAGTCGTCTATGCCGGCAAGCTCCTTCAGCATGTTGAGCAGCAATGAAGATGATGCGGTTGTCAGAGGCGTTGCCTTTCCCGTGACGACGCTTCCATCATCGAGCTCGGCAGCGACCACTGGCCTTTCGGTCTCGGTCATGACCTTCTTGACTGTTGCCACCGTCTTACGGTACTCGGGAGTGATGTCGGCATTTTTCATGTAAATCTCGGATTTCAGGAGGGTCTCGGCAGAAGCCCTTCCCTCCCTGCGGTCCCTAAGGGTCGAATAGTAACGTCTGATGATCTCATAGTTCGCCGCTTTCCTGACGACCTCGTCATCCACGATACAGTTCCCCGCCATATTCACTCCCATGTCTGTCGGGGACTTGTATGGAGAGGCTCCAAGAACCCCTTCCAGTATAGCGTTGACGACCGGGAAGATCTCGATATCCCTGTTGTAGTTGACAGTGGTCACACCATATGCATCCAGATGGTACGGGTCGATCATGTTCACATCCGCCAGATCCACCGTTGCGGCCTCATAGGCGATGTTCACCGGATGCTTCAGCGGGATGTTCCAAATCGGGAAGGTCTCGAACTTCGCATATCCTGCGGACACACCCCTCTTCTTCTCGTTATACAGCTGAGAAAGGCATACTGCCATCTTTCCGCTTCCGGGACCGGGTGCAGTAACGACAACCAGAGGTTTTGTCGTAGGCACGAACTCGTCCTTTCCGAAACCGTTGTCGGATGCGATCAATTCGACATTGGAAGGGTATCCGTCTATCAGATAGTGCCTGTACACCTTCAGCCCGTTCGATTCGGCCTTCTTCTGGAATGCCTCCGCTTCGGACTGCCCGTTGAAGTGGGTGATGACCAAACCGCAGACGTTGATTCCCCTGTCGGTGAACATGTCGACGAGTCTGAAGACCTCGGAATCATATCCGACACTGAAATCCTTACGGATCTTCTTCTTGACAATATCCTCTGCATTGATAACGATGATAGCTTCGGCGTCCTGACCGAACTCCATCAGCATCCTGATCTTACTGTCAGGCATGAAACCGGGAAGAACACGGGACGCATGATAATCATCGAAAAGTTTACCCCCGAACTCCAGATAGAGCTTTCCTCCGAACTTCTCGATACGCTCTCTTATGTGTTCAGACTGGGTTTTAAGATACATGTCGTTGTCGAATCCGACCTTCATGCAAAAAAAGAACTACTGGATTCTATAAAATATGTGCGGACTAACAGTTTTTTTATCGTTCTTTGCCCATTACCGCTCAGGTTATTGTCCATGGCATTGACACCTTACGAAGGAAGACGCGATTACGACGTCGAGGATCTGCTCGCCCAGATAGAGCAGTACAAGGACAGCCATGGCGAAGAGACCGAATACGTCAAATGCGAACACAAGAACGCGGACTATTCCGTGATGGACCGCCAGCAGAAGGCCTATTACCTGTACTGGAGGGATGAACTTGCACGCGGCAACTGCCTGAAATCCGACAGAGGATACGTCAAGCTTCGCATCATCGAGATCATAAACAGCGACATGGACCCTAAGGAAGGGATGAGAGAGCTCAGGCTGCTCTTCGACAACACGAGGATGCACGGAATGCCTCAGACCGATATCGCTTCGACCATGTTCGACTATGCGGTCGTCCACGACCTTGACCTGCCCATCATGTGGATGGGCAAGGGTTCCGTGAGATCATTCATGGTCACATCAGAGATCATGTCCTTCCCCACCAGACGCATCGGGAAGGAACTGGTATGGTACCTCTCCGGAGGGCCGAAGGTACATGCCGACGGAGTGGACAACATCCGCCACATCACACTGTTCAACGACTGCCTCACGGCGATAGACCGTTTCCTCATGGAGAACACAGGGAAAGGAATCGCTAAGACCTATTCCGAAGGCATAACCACCGAACTGTACAAGGTTTTCCTGTACCTCCCATACGGCAAGGACAAGGACTATCAGATAACCTATGAGAAGCTGCGCACAGACGGGGTTTTCGGAGAGTTCATGCTTGGACTCTTCTCCTACACCAGGAAGCTGCTGTGCAAGGAGATAGGCGAGAAGGGCCCATCCACGCCCAGCTCGTTCAACAAGGAGTTCAGAGCGATCGTCGACAGGATCATGACCGAAGGTCCCGAGGAATACGAGAGGGTGCCGAAGGAATGGCGCGGGACCACAAGGGTTTCCATGTCCTCCAAGGAAAGGGCCCTTGTGGACATGGGTAACAAGCTGGAGGCACAGTACGGAACCGCTGAGAAACCCAAGCCCATACTCAACATAGATCCTGATGCGGCCAAGCAGCATGTCAGCCCTCATCTCAAGACTGATATCGAAAGGAATTGGAATGTTGAGATCAAGGAGCGCCAGGAGTACATCCCGTCAGGGTTCATCAATCCCGATTACAGGTCCTTCTCCGAACCTCAGCGGAAATTCTATGTCTATTGGAGAGGCCAGACGAGGATGGGCAATTACGGTGAGACCGATTGGGGCTACCTGTGGCTCTACCTGTGCGAACTCATCAATGTGAAGGAGGAGCCCGACGAGGTCCTCGACCAGCTATACAACCTCCATAATGCCTACGGCGGTGCCGACGAGGAGAATCTGACAGGTAAAACCTGCTTAGAATACTCCATCGTCCACAAGCTGCCGATACCCGAGCCTTCGATCTACGAATCCAACATCACCGCCTGTCTTTCCGTCGAGCAGTTCCTGAAGGGAATGAATGCCAAACTGGACAAGAACCTCATTCTGTTCCTCTCCGGGATTAACGACAAGACCATGACCAGGGAGTTCGACGATGACTGTGTGGGGATCACCTGCAAGGTCATTCTAGATGCCCAGGCGCAGAAACAGTCCGAAGGCACATCCATAGAGGAATTCTGCGATGCCGAGAAGGTTCCCACAGTAATGACCGTGTTCGACGGTCTGAAGTATTTCAAGGAGATACGCAAGGCCAGATTCTCCTACCGCAACTACATCTACAACGCGGCCTTCGACGATTCCCTCAAAGAGATAGCGAAGAATGTTTTCTCGGCCGTCCGCATGAAGAGGACGGGAAAGCCAGTAAAGGTCTCGAAATTCACAGCTTTCGGGATGGATTGCAAGGACATCCTCTCCAGATCCGTATCAGCTTGGTATGAGGAGAAGGAGATCGCAGAAATCAAGGAGAGGGCCAGCAACCTCAAGCTCGACCGCGATGCCGTGACCGGTGCCCAGGAGGCGCTAAGGGACGTTACGAGGATGATGAAGACCGAAGAGGATGAGACACCCTCAGAACCTGTGGAGAAGCCCATAGAGGTCAAAGAAGCGTCCGGTTCATGGAGCGGTCTGATCCAGGCCATGGATGATTCGCAGAGAGGATATCTCAAGGCTGTCCTGGAAGGAAAGGGCAAATCGTATCTCAAGGAGAACGGCCTGATCATGACAAGGATGGAAGACTCAATCAACGGACTATCCATGGACAGCATCGGAGACAACATAGTCGAGAACGGTGAGATCTTCGAAGAATATCTGGCAGACCTAAAGGCCTGTCTTTGAGACAAACCTAGCATCTCGCCCCTTGGTTACGCGCGAGCGATAGTAGTATATGCGCGTTTTCCCATTCGCCCTTCAGTCAGGAGCAACTGCATGACAGCTACAGTACCCAAAAGAACCCTTATCACCATGATAAACGCACTCTCCTCCGGAGTCGTACCCAGGAGAGGTCTTGAATACATCGCGGTGGGAAGGAAGAAAGAGACCGAGACATTCGTCAACGACCTGGATTACACGGCCGAAGGCGGAGGAGCATTCAGATTCATCTCCGGACGTTTCGGAAACGGTAAGAGCTTCATGACTCAGATGATACGCAACTATGCGATGGACAAGGGCTTCGTCGTCATGGATGCAGACCTTGCGATCAACAGGAGGCTTACCGGCTCCAAGAAGGAGGGCCTCAACACATACAAGGAACTCCTCAGGAACATGGCGTACAAGGCCAGACCCGACGGCGGTGCCCTCGAATCCCTGCTCCAGGGATGGATCCTGGACACCAAGGAGAAACTGGGGGCGGACGCCAACGCTGAGAGCATCGAGAAATCCATGCGTACAGACGTAGCGGAGCTCTCCAGCCTGCAGAACTTACAAGACTTCATGAGGGTCATCGTATGCTACATGAGGGACTTCCTCGAGGAGAAGGACGACATCACCGCACTCAGATGGCTGAAGGGGGAGCTGGACCTCAAGAAGGAATCCAGGAAGGATCTCGGTACAAACATGGTCATCGACGACAGCAACTGGTATGATATCATCAAACTCTGGACAGGTATCGTCAAATGCCTCGGATTCAAAGGTCTCGTCGTTTTCATCGACGAAGGTGTTGTCCTCTACAAGCTGCAGAACAAGGTGTCCAGGTCCAACAACTATGAGCGTCTGCTCACGATGTTCAACGACATCATGCAGGGAAAGACGAAGAATCTGTCCATTTATGTATGCGGAACCCCTGAATTCATCGAGGACCCCAACAGAGGACTCTACAGCTATGAGGCGCTCCGCTCAAGGCTGGTAGCAGGGCGCTACGAGAACGGTTTCGACAACTACCTCGGCCCCATCATCAACCTCAAGCCTCTGACCAATGAGGAGATCTTCGTTCTCCTGAAGACCATCAAGGACCTTCACGAGCAGAGGTATGAGTACGAGTCCAACATCACGGACGATATGCTTGAGACCTATCTGAAGACGGTCATGGCCAGTGTAGTTTCGTCCACAATGCTTACCCCCAGGGAGATCACCAGGGACCTTATCAGTCTGCTCGACACCCTGCACCAGAACTCCGAGCTCCAGTTCCTGGACCTTGTAGAGGGCAGGGTCGTCAATGCCGATGCGAACCCCGACGATGAGATCATCGAGGACCTCGAGGTATGAGCGATTACTTCGAGAAACTGCCGTGGTTCATCAAGGAATACGTCCACAACTGCAGATGGTCTGGGTTCAGGGAGATCCAGACCAAGACATTCGAAGCATTCTATTCGACCGACGACCACATCCTCATCTCCGCAGGGACTTCCAGCGGAAAGACCGAAGCGGCGATGTTCCCTGTCATCGATTCCCTTTACAGCAATCCGCCTGAGAGCATAGGCGCACTTTATGTCGGACCCCTCAAGGCACTGATCAACGACCAGTTCGAAAGGATGGGTCCGGTACTCGGTGAATCCGAACTGAAGATAACCGGTTGGCACGGAGACATCAGCAGGTCCTCCAAGGACAGAATGGTAGATGACCCCGGAGGGATACTCCAGATAACCCCGGAATCGCTACAGAACATTCTGTCCTATCATCCCGATGAGGTAGAAAGGCTGTTCAGGGACCTCAGATTCGTGATCATCGATGAGGTTCATGCGTTCATGGATTCCGACAGGGGGCTGCAGCTCCTGTGCTGCCTTCAAAGGTTGGAGGTGCTTGCGCATTGCGAACCTAGAAGGATCGGTCTGTCAGCCACCATCGCGAACAGGGAAGCAGCCGCAGAATGGCTGAAGGCCGATACCGGGAGAAGGGTGAGCACCGTCTATGAGGACAACGCTGACAGACGGAACATTCGCATCAAATACAACTACTTCCCGCTGCCCGATCCCCAAACGGAAAGCGTTGACAGGAAGAAAGCGATCACATCCTATTACCTGGACCTGTTCAGGGAGACCCACGGCAACAACTGCATCGTATTCACGAACAGCCGCCACAGTGCCGAGATGACAGCGAAATCCCTGAGGATCATATCAGAGAGGAAAGGTTACCCTGACGAAGTCACCATCCATCACGGCAGCATATCCAAGGAGCTCAGGACCATAGCCGAAGAGAAACTGAAGAATCCGTCCGTAAAGAACACGACGGTGGCCACTGTGACTCTGGAATTGGGGATAGATGTCGGCGACTTGGATAAGATCGTCCAGATCGATGCTCCCTACACGTGCTCCGGCCTCGTACAGAGGATGGGGCGCTCCGGAAGGAGAGGGAACGGACAGAACCTCGTGCTAATGTGCAACGAGGATGAAGAGGAATGGTGGGCGACGCTCGACGGCGTATCGATGAGCCTCGTCAAGGCCATAGCCATGTCGGAACTTATCCTGAATGAAGGGTGGACGGAACCAGCAGAGGACAATTCGATGCCTTTCGGACTCCTATATCATCAGACGATGGAATACCTCCGTCCCGGGATCGGAGCGAAGTTCTCCTCCCTGGTTTCGGATGTTCTCACCATGTATCCGTTCAGGAACATCACCAAAGAACAGTACAAACTGATGATCAAGCATCTGGTCAATCTGGGCCACATCGAGGTCATGTCGGACCAGACATTGCTCATAGGGGAGAAGGCAGAGAGAATCGTCTTCAACAAGGACTTCTGCTCGGTGTTCACCACCAAGAAGGAGGTGCTGGTCAAATGCGACAGCCGCACCGTCGGATCCATTCAGAACATGCCCCAGGAAGATGACCTGATCCAACTGGCAGGACGTGTCTGGAGGGTCTTGAAGGCGTCGAAGGAGAGATCCATGGTGGAAGTGGAGGAATGCGACGGCGAAGCATGCAATCCGTGGAGATCCGGAACCCCGCCGACTCACACCCGTGTCATGAAGAAGATGCTGGAGGTTCTCGAGAGCGATGATGAGTACCCCTATCTGGATGAGGCAGCGAGAATACGTTTGGAAGAGAGCAGAGCGACGGCCAGGTCCAACGGCATGACCTGCATGTTCTCAGAGAGGACAGGCGGTTTCAGGATATATCCCTGGCTCGGGACGAAGCAATTCGACACCCTCCGCAGAGTCCTGCAGAAGGTCATAGGCACCGACAGCATTCGTGCTTTCCAGCCCTATTACATCGATATCCGCACCAAACTGTCAGAGGATCAGATCGTCAACAAGGTCTACAACTATCTTGAGAACAAGGACATCACATCGCTCATCTACGACGAGGACCTATTGAAATTCGGTAAGTATGACAAGTTCGTCCCCGAATCCCTTCTGGTCAGGGAGTACGCCATAGATAAAATGGATGCGGATCTCGAGCTTTGAACACACACTGAATACGACTCCGCACCCGCCATTTATTTTATTATAGAAGGCATGACCCACAAACATGCAGATCTCCAACAGGATAAACGACATTCCGATGTCGGGTATCAGGAAAATGTTCGACCTTGCTGGTCCGAACTCGATCAACCTAGGTCTTGGCGAGCCCGATCTCGCACCTCCCAAGGAAGCAATAGAAGGGATGAACAAAGCGGCATCGGACGGCCTCAACAAATACGGCCCCACAGCCGGAATCCCTCAGCTCAGACAGGCCGTTGCGGACAGGTTCAGGAAATACGGCGACATCACGGGCGACAACATCATGATCACGCCTAGTGGATCGTCGGCACTGCTGGAGATCACGATGAGCGTAGTGAATCCCGGGGACGATGTTCTGGTCCCCAGCCCCGGATTCGTCATTTACGGGCCGCATGCACAGCTGGCAGGCGGAACCTACACCGAGTACAAGCTCACCGACGGCGACTTCCAGCCTGATATCGACGATATACAGTCGAAGATCACCCCGAAGACCAAGATGATCGTCGTCACCACACCGTCAAATCCCACAGGAGGGGTCCTCAACGAAGAGAGCTACAAAGCGCTCTGCGACATCGCTGCGGACAAGAACATAACCATCATGGCCGACGAGGTCTACGAATCGTTCATCTATGAGGGTAAGCACCTCTCGTTCATGGACCAACTGGACAAGGCCATAGTCGCTAGCGGATTCTCCAAGATGATGGCGGTCACAGGATGGAGGATGGGATTCCTTTGCGCAAGCAAGAAGATGATGGAATACCTGATCAAGATGCAGTACCATGTTTGCGCCAGCCCCAATATGCCGGCCATGTACGGTATACTCAACGCCCTTCCCAACATAGACCCTTACCTTGACAACGCCAGGAAGGTATACAGGGCCAGAAGGGACCTCATATGCAAGAGGATCAACGAGATTCCTGGAATGAGCATTCAGCCTCCCAAGGGGGCCTTCTATGCATTCCCCTCATACGACATGGACATGAAGTCTGCCGATCTGGCTGCTGAACTGGTCAAGGCAGGACTAATATGCACACCGGGATCCGCATTCGGAAAGTACGGGGAGGGCCACCTGAGGTTCTCCTATGCGGCGGACGAGACCAAGATCAACGCGGGGATGGACATCCTCGAATCCACAATGAAGAAACTGAGATGATACGATGGCAGGAGAATTGGATCCAAACGCTAGCCTCTTCGGAGGAGAAGAGGAAGAGAAATCGCCGGAAGAGCTGCTCAACGAGTATGCGTTCGGCAAGAATCCGAACAGAGCGGTCGCAATGGAGACCCTGTTCGGCAAAAGACTCATCGAGGATACCCTCAACGATGACAAGCTCCCTGTCGAAGCGAAGATGTCCTTCGTGTTCAAGGCAACAGCGCATGGCATCCTTGACATGCTCATGGAATGCCTCCAGCCTGAATACAGGGAGGAGGTCGCAACTAGCCTGGACTCCTTCATCGGTATGAATCTTGTCAACCAGAAGTTCAAAGTTGACCTTGTGGATGCGGTCATGAAGGAGCTCGCCAAAGTGGAGCAGCAGCCAGGCGAGTCCGACGATGCCTTTGAACAGAGGCTCATGGCAATGGAAGAGGGATGGTGGGAGATTCCACAGCCCATTCTCAACGGACGCAACCCCAACGATGCCATCAGGGAAGAGATGGGGAAATACGGATTGAATCAGTGATGTCTAGCGAATGGTACACTGCCTCTGCTCCCGGGAAATTCGTGGTGCTCGGAGAGCATTCAGTGGTTTATGGCAAACCGGCCGTGGTCCTAGCGACAGACCGCAGGATAACATGCAGCGTACGCAGGAGCAAGAAGAACAGCCTGAACGGAGAATATCTGGACCTGAGCAAGCAGCCTCATTTCAATTACCTGACAAGGAACCTCAACCACTGCCTGGATTTTCTGACGGTGAGCGAGATCCCTTCCGGTTCCGGTCTAGGATCGTCGGCATCACTGTCAGCAGCACTGGCCCTAGCCATCCATTCGGAGAGAGGCGAGTCGCTGACGGAATTGGCTTTGGTCGAGGAGGCCTACGGTGCGGAACTGTTCGCACAGGGGAACGGCTCACCCATGGATGCATCTGCATGTGTCCACGGAGGAGGCATCGCCATCAACACCAAGGATGATTCCAAGGAACTGTGGACGATTTCGCGCAACGACAGGACTTGGAAGGTCACGGATATCAAGGTACCCAAACTGTCGTTCGTCATAGGCAACACCGGCGTGAAAGCCCCTACTGGCCCTCAGGTTGCGAAGGTCAGAAGATTCTTCGACAAAAACAGCTTCGCATCGGACATCATCGATGAGATGGGAGACACCACATTGGAAGGATATGATGCTCTGAAGAGAGGCGATGTGGAGGAACTGGGCCGTCTCATGACCAACGACCACAAGCTCCTCTCCATCCTCGGCGTATCCTGCAAGGAACTCAACAAACTGGTCAACGCATCGCTCCCATACTCCTACGGTGCAAAGCTCACCGGTTCCGGAGGAGGAGGTTGCATGGTAGCGCTTACCGATGAACCGGAGAAGGTCGCGGAAGCCATCAGGTCAAGGGGCGGAACGCCCTATATCATGAACAGCGGATCGGAAGGAGTCCGTATGGAGACAGGTATCGCCCAGGGAGAGCCCATGGACATACCTATGATGAGGTGAATCGAATGGGAATGATTGAGGATGAGATCGCCAGACTGATGCAGAAATGCATCAGCTGCGGAAAATGCACACCGTACTGCCCCGCCAACAAATATGGCGGCCTCGATCCTCACGAGATCATGATCGGAGGAGAGGAGGATGTCTCTACATGCATCCTTTGCGGTACCTGCTCACAGGTCTGCAGGAGAAGCGATCCTTTCACGGTCATGAGGGACCTCAGGGCCCTGGCCAACGACATCCATGTATCCGAGACATACAAACAGACAGGCTATGCGATGCCTATCGAGAACCACCCCTCCCGCGACGAGCTAGTCTGCGAATGGGATGGTGACGACACATACATCATGCCCGGGTGCGTAGTGGAATGCAAAGCCCCTTACCTGGAATACGCTGCAACACTGGCTGTCAAAGCTGTAGGGAAGACCTGCTCCGAACTGGAGAATTCAGGATGCTGTCTCCGTCCACCGCAGTTCAGGGAGATGCAGGAGACCGAGAGGCATGAGAAGATAATCGATGTATCAAAAGCGGCCCACGGAAAGGAACTGATAACGCTCTGCGGAGGCTGTACCGAAGCCCTTGTCGAACATGGAGTGCAGACCTCCAACATGGTAGAGTTCCTGTACAAGAACATCGACAGACTTCCTAAACTGGACAGGAAGATCAAGGTAGCGATCGAGCCGGGATGCTCATGCATGCCGCTGAAGAAAGAGATGATCGCGGTCGTAGAGGCCCTCGGTTGTGAATTCGTCAACAACGGAATGGGATGCTGCGGAAAGGATACCGTGTTGGCAGAAACGATGATGGCGGACAGGGAGAAGGAATGCGGCAACGGATGCCTCATAGTAGTGGCCTGTCCGAAGTGCTTCACGAAATACGATGCCCAACCTAATGGAATGCCCGTATTGTTCCTATCGGAATTGGTGGCATGGGCGAACGGCCATACGGAGACATTCAAGTATCACAACATACCGATCGAACCCGATAACGAAGAGTTCTATAAGCCCAGATTCGAAGGGTTCATTCCCAAAGAGAGCAAGGGCATGCGCTGGTGAAGAATAAATAAAAAAAGAGGGGCAGATGCCCCTGACTGTTTTCAGATCAGGTCCTCGAATCCCTCGACGACCTTCGGGTACTTGTCCTTCAGAGCCTTCAAGAGGTTGTAGACCGTAACGTTGGAGATCTCGGCTGTGCTGATCATCTTGATGATGTCATCTATTGTGTCATCATCGAGTGTTGCAAGCTTCTCTTTGGCCATCCAGTTCCTGAACAGCTTGTCCTCCATCCTGTCACGCCATCTCTTCTCGTAGGGTTGAAGGGCCTTCTTGGAGAAGTCCCCGGTCTTGTTGCACTCTACGAGGACCTGGCCGGCGTACATTCCCGTCCTGCATGCGTGACAGATTCCTCCTCCGGTGATGGGGTCGATGATCCTTGCTGCATCTCCTACGAGGATGATGTTGTCATCGATCGCACAGTCCAGACCGGGACATGTGGAGACGAATCCGCCCATGATCTCGAGGATCTGTCCGTTCTTGAACCTGGGGTCCTCTGCTATCCATTTGTCGAGATAGTATTTGGCATCGGCTCCCTTTGTGCAGAGCTGTCCCGCCACACCGATACCGACGTTGGCGACCTTGTCTCCCTTGGGGAACACCCAGATATATCCTCCGGGTGCACAGGATCCAATCACGAACTCACAGTAGTCTGGGGTGATGTCGATGTTGCACATCCTGTACTGGATGCATGAATCTATATCGCTGAGCTTCAGCGTGGTATCGATACCGGCCCACCTGGCGACCTGGGATTCGTATCCGTCCGCTGCGACGACTGCCTTGGCGCGAATCTCGATCTCCTCTCCCATGGACTTGGCCTTGATACCGACGAGCTTTCCGTTCTCGCGGATGACGCCGGTACACGATGTCCTCATCATGATCTTGGCGCCTGCGTTTGCAGCGTCCCTTGCCAAAGCCTTGTCGAAGAGGTGCCTCTCCAGCACATATCCGACCTCGTTTCCGGCCTTGGACTCGTCAAGCTGGTAGGAGGTTCCTTTCGTGGACTTGATGATAGCGCCCTTCATGTCGCCTCTGATCCATGTCCTGTCGGGAACTATTCCGACCTCGTCAAGCCAGGATTTCGAAACTCCCTCAGCGCATCTGAGCGGTGCTCCGATCTCTGCCTTCTTCTCGATAAGGATTGTGTCCATGCCTCCCTGGGCACAGAACTTGGCTGCCATGCTTCCGCCGGGACCTGCCCCGACGACCACTACGTCACATGTGTATGTCTTCATGGTATCACTCCTTCGAAAGTGCTCCCACAGGGCACAATTTCACACAGATACCGCAGTTAATGCAGTCCTTGTTGAATTCCAGAACGAAATCGTTCAGGAATATCGCATTCTTAGGGCACGAACCCACACAGCCTCCGCAGTGCAGGCATTTGTCCACATTGACAGATATCATTTGACTCTCTCCGAACTCACTCGGGACCTCTCTCGTCGATGGGCACGATCAGTGCGGCATCGATCTTGTCGGCCTCCTCTTTGTGAAGTTTCTTCCACTCGTCCAACGGGATGGAGAACTTCGCTTCGATCTCTCTGCGGAACTCGGGTCCGCTGTTGTAGGCGCAGAAGGGGTACAGACGGCAGTCCGGGGTTATGTAGTGGACTCCGCAGCGCCTGACCCTTTCGATGTCGTAGTTGTAGCTGTCCTGAAAGTGCATTCCTGCCAGGAGCATCATCTTCCATGAGAAGTTCGCCAGTGCCTTCTTGGAATCGCTTCCCATGACACCTCTGAGCATGTCGACGAACTTCTTCTTAGTCAATCCCTCGGGCATCTTGCTCTCGTCGATACAGCTGTTCAGGAGCTTGATCAGCTTGGCTGCGTAGAGCTTCTTGAACCTTGCGTTTTCCATCTTATCGGAGATCTTGTTGAGCTCCTTGGAGAACCTGTCGATATCGACGAACCTGGGGAAGGGAACGACGTTTCCCTTCTCATCCTGGAAGAGATATGTCGCCAATCCGCAGTGGGGATGTGTGGTGAATGTGACCTTGGTCTTTCCGAGAAGGATGGAGGCGAACTTGGAGATGGGTGCGACAACAGGGACGGGGTACCAATCGTCCTTGTTTGCGTAACCGGTCTGCTTTTCAACCCTATCCACGAGATCAGTGAGGGTGAACCTTCCTGTCTCCAGCTCCTCCTTTGTGACCCTTCCGGTGAATGCCACGGGCTGGAAGTTGACTGCCCTGATAATATCGGAGTTGTCGAAAGCGAACTTCACGATGTCTCCGACGAGGTTATCGTTGACCCCGTTGATGATGACAGGGACGAGAACGATGGACGGGCTGTGGAGTCCGTCCTCCTTGAGCCTTCTGCAGTTCTCGAGGACCTTCTGCTTGTTGGCCCACATCTTCCTTCCCCTGACCCTGAGGTAGATCTCGTCATCCAATCCGTCGAACTGGAGATAGATGGTGTTGAGACCGGCCTCCTTGGCCGCCTTGAGGAACTCGTAGTGATATGCGAACTCCAATCCGTTGGTTGCCACCTGGATCTGGGCGAATCCCAACTTCTTGGCGTCTGCGATGATGTCAACGAACCTGGGGTGCACCGTAGGCTCCCCTCCGGCGAACTGTACTGCCGTATTCGCGATAGGCTTCTCGGACCTGAGCGCGACGAGCATCTTGTGGACCTCCTCGAAGGAGGGCTCGTAAACGTATCCCTGGTCGTTGGCGTTGGCGAAACAGATGGGACAATGCATGTTGCATCTGTTGGTCAAATCGACATTGGCGATCATCGTGCATGAGAGCATATCGATCCTCTGATTGTCGATGACGATACTTGCGGTGTCATCGTTATCCTTGATGGTCTCGTTCATGGAGTTGTGGATTCCGATTCCGTCCGTCGCAAACTTCTCTGCCTTCAGGTAGAGGTCTACGTCGGTCCAGATCTTATCACTGAAGTGACCGTGCTCGGGGCAGTCCTTTTCCATAACGACCCCTCCGTTCTTCTCCATGAGGGTGGCCTCGATGATCTTTCCGCATTCCGGACAGATAGACTGCGTCTTTTTGGGGAGACCAGTCTTTGCCGTGTATTCTATTGACGTTCTAGTCATGGTACCTTGTCCGTACGATACGATAATAATATAAAATGGGTGGCCACACAATCGCGCGCGTTTCGTTGTAATTATAGGAGTCTGCTTAATTCCGATTGTTGACCGCAGTATCCGTGTTTTAAATATCTCCAACAAGACAAGGCAGAACATGATTGACGATCGCAAGGCGAACATGCCATTTTCGGTATTGGCGGTTGCCATCCTCCTCATGGCATCCGTGGCCGGTGCGGTGGTTGCAGATCACAGCAGGTCCGGAAACAACGTGGACATGACAGTAGATTCGGCAGCTGCCCTGGAAAGGTCTGTAGATGACATCACATCCTATGTCGAACAGGAACTGGGGGTGATCATACTCGACATTTCCAAGGACGATTCCCTCGGAAGTCTGGAGAACAGGGCGGAGGAATTCGAGAAAAGAGCCTATGATTGGGTGGACGAACGTTTCCCCATGGGGAGCGGTGGCATGACCGCAGACCTGCTCGACCGCGAATTCGAACTGAAAGCAGAGTCGATGGAGGTCCTGCAGTACGAGGGAGGAGTGGGCGGTTTCACCCCGGCATACCTCCGCGGAACGGGCACGATGGAATTGAAGGTCCGCTCAGGATTCGGCGGCTCCGAGAAGACGGTGGAGATATCGACGGATGGAAGCTACGCATTGCCGTTGGCATCCGAGAGGGGGTCGATGTTCGAAAGGATGACCGAGGACGGAGGCATATCCATTTCGCAGATAATGTCATATGAATTGAGCTCTCTGGCACAATATCGTGTACTGAACGGTTACGGGGCCATGGCAAAGTACGGTTCCAAGGGTACGGAATCTATAATCACGGCAGAGGATGTAAGGGAAGCGTACGAGAACGCCCTTAGTTTGATAGGCATCATCTGCTTCAGGGACTCGGACGGGAATCTCGCCACCGACAGGGCGGACCTCGCAGATATGATGGCCGGGGACAGCATCATCATCGACAGGGCATCCTTCTACGGACAGGTTATGATGTCCGCCGTAGACGACATCGCACTGAAATGGTTCGACTACCTGTGCGGGAACTATGTCCTGGATGACCTGGACAGGAAACTGTCGATGGAAAGATGGGCACTGGATGCACTCATCAACTTCTTCACCGGGGACGATGTGTTCGGAGCCGGCAGCTACATCAAGGATGTCATGAAAGAGGCAGGGATCAAGGAATCGGTATACCGCTTCCCGGGATCGGGAAAGACCACGATCAGCGTTGGAGTATACACAGTAACCGTGGACAATCCGACCGTTGATGTCCTTGGACAGAGTTGGATCGAATTCTTCAATGTGCATTACCACATGGGGAACAGCTACATCCAGGACACCATCAGACAGATACTGAACTCTTCCGCCGTCTCCCTGTTCGAATCAAATTACCCGCCGATCGTCCTGTACCTGGACCCTTCGGACGGCATCGCATTCATGGACCAGATAACGGAAGCGTACAGATCATTGACGGCTGAATGCATATCTGCAGTGGACGATGCGGTGATGGAATCGCTTGAATCGGAATCGTTCAGCGACCCGTTCTATGCTGCGATTGCAGAAACTATAATGAAACACGCTGCTGAATTGGCAGATACTCAGGAGTTCAGGAAAAGGATCGAGGAGAGCCTCAGGCCACTCGCAGGTGATGATACCGATTCCCTCATGGGATCGTCTGAGGTGGACCGTGCCGTCCGCAGTTACGTGTCCAAAGTGTATTCCGACCTATCTGTTTATGACCGCCTCAGAGGGATAGAGGGTTCCAGACCGGGGTTGCTCGAACGCGTTCTGACAGACATAGTATCTTTCGGACTGGGTGCCAGCGGCATATCCTGTTCCGTTCCGGAGAGGATAGACGTCTTGCTTGACGAGATAATCGCGGAATCTTCCACGAGCCCATATTGGGGGCCCACAGATCTACCGGACAGCCATTGTTTCATGCTCATGGACGGGGAGGACAACACCTCCATGGAATACCTTTCTCTGACCTATGAGAGCTCCCCTTTTGTTTATGAGCCCAGACTGTTGAAGGACAAATGTACCCACATAACGGGGCTGATGGAGGATGTCTGTGCTGCCTATTCCGCCACTTACGAGATCAGATTGTCGGACTTCATCTCCTACCGTGTCGAGGGTCAAAGCTCGCTCTCTTCCGCCATGGGCTCATCCATAACCTCGGCCAGCTGCGGAACGATCACCAACGACATCACCATCGAGGTGAGTGTAGCAAGCGCCTGGGCCTTGGTAGGCATAGACTATTCCCCGAGCAACACGATCATCAGCGATGCATGGGCTACCATCGAAAAGTATCTCGAACCTATACTCGAACCGCTCCGTGAAATAATCGAGATGGTCAAGGACTTCATAGATGTGGTCAGCGGATGCGTGATGGAGATCGCCAGATATGTCTCCGACATAATTGTGGATCTGTACAACAGGATGATGGAACCCATAACGATCGTGTCCGAGTGGATAGAGACGCAGCTGAGCGAAATGATTGGGGGCGGGATCCTAGATGTATTCTACAGCCTGAACCTTAGCAACCAGAATTTCGGATTCGAGTATCTGGGCTACAGATTTGAGATTAATTTGGATCTGGCTTCTCTGATGACAAATGTCAAGACATTGTTCACAGCAACGCTTTCCGGACCGATAGCAGGGATGTCCGTGGTTGCCAGCATCACGGCCAAGGTCAATGGGGAGATGAACGCCAACAACGTATTCGTAACGGGGAAGGCAACGGTATCCTCCGACGAATGGAAGGTGAAACTAACGGTCGATCCCCTGATGAAGGGCAGCAAGCACCTGATCACCGTATCCGCAGATATCGGCGATACAGACATCACATTGATCATGCCCGACCTGGAGGACTATAACGAATTGGGATTCACACTGAGCAGGATACCTGGAATAGGATCGGCGATAAGCAGCATCCCTATCCCGGGATTGGGCGTCAATATAGGATTGGATGCCGGACTCAGCATCAAGTACACCGCCCCTTTCTCCAAAGGGCTCGTCATCAACGAATACGAGACCAACCCGAAGGGCGATGACAGCGGACACGAGTGGGTCGAACTGCTCAACAACTCGGATCAGTCGATCGAATTGGACGGCTACACACTGACCGCTGCATCGGACCGCAAGAAGGTCATGAAACTAACTGGATCGATATCACCCGGTGAATTCTTGGTCATTGATACCTCATTCTCCTTGGTCAACTCTTCGGGAAAGGTCACGAAGAACGGGGACGGGGTGACGCTAAAGGATTCTGAAGGTACCGTGATAGACAAGACAGGCACCCACAAGGATGAGAGCGATGACAGCAGGACATGGCAAAGGTCGTATGATGGGGCCGGAGATTGGGAATTCAAGGATGCTACCATGGGGAGGTCCAACGGTTCTTTCATGTCTTCCAAACTCATGACCGCCGAAGTTGCCAAGGACATAATGGTCCGCTCGGTCCAATCCGCATTCGACGAAGTAGGCTCGATAACCAATTTGGAAAGTCTGCAAGAGGTCATCAAACTCACTGTGAAGAGCGCAGTGAACACCGTCATCAAGAAGGTCGCGGGTTGTCTCGTGGAAGCTTCTGTTTTCGTGAAGGTCGATGTCCTGGACCCCACATCATCGGCCTCTGCCGGGATCAGGATTGCGCTGAGATGCGACTCCGACCTGGTGGAGGATGTCCTGAAATACATAGCCGGGAAGATCGAATCCATAGCGCTGTCCATGAAGAATCCGTACAGGATAGACGGCGTTGCAGCATTCACCGACAACATAGACCTGGAGGTCACCTTCGATGCCAAGGTACAGTACCCGGGGATATTGGCACGCTCCTTGGAAGCCACTCCCAAGGTGGACCTGGGAGTCACATTCAGGACGAACCTGTCGGCTCTGAGCAGGATCATAGGGAAGGATGTCGGCACGCCCGGCGTGGAATGCGGGATAAGGATCATCGACTGCCCTGCGATCGTCATCCCTTCCAAACTGTCCCCGAAGAGCGGAATGGTGCATGATCTATGGCTTCTCAAGGTGAACGTGGAGTGGAAGTGAAAGGATGCTCCAACACACGCGCGCATTCCTTTATTTATCGGTACGGAATCCATGTAGACATGGTCGGAGTAGATTACAAGATTCCCACTGTCCTTACGTCGGACGAATTGATGGAGAAGGCATTCCATAGGGCATCCAAGATCTACAAGAACGGTACGAACACGTTGGATACCCGCAAGAAGACGGCTTTGGCAAAGGTCACTGCCGCAGGAGATATCGTCGTGACCGCTCTGGCCGGCTACGTGGACAGATTCCCAAGGATGGACAAGGAACAGGATTTCTTCCCCGAACTGGTGGACATCGTCATCGGGATCGACAGGTACAAGAAGGCTCTGGGAGCGGTCAACTGGTGCGCGACCAAGGCCGAGAAACTGAAGAACGACACGCTCAAGGACATAAGGCGTACGAAGGACCCGGAGATCATAGAATCTCTCAGGAGAGGTTTCTACGGCAGGCTCAACTCTTATGTGAACAGGATTTCCGACGACCTGCTGTTCCTCCAGGATGCCAAGAACAAGTTCAGGAAGCTACCAGCGGTGGATTCCGCAGTGCCGACCATCGTCGTCGCAGGATTCCCGAACGTTGGAAAGAGCAACCTTGTCACAGTCATGTCCACTGCCGAACCGGAGATCGCACCCTACCCCTTCACGACCAAGGGAATCATCGTGGGACACATTCAGGATGACTGGAGGAAATACCAGATCGTCGATACACCCGGCCTTCTGGACAGGGAGTTCGAGAAGAGGAATGACATCGAGAAGCAGGCGGTTCTCGCCCTCAGATATCTGACGGATGTCATGCTCTTCGTCATAGACCCTTCGGAGACATGCGGATTCAAACTTGAGGTCCAGGAGAAGCTCCTGGCCAACATCGAGCAGAACTTCGAAGGTGTGAAGATCATAGTGGCCGAAAGCAAGTCGGACATCCTCAAGACGGGCAACGGAAGATTGTTCTTCTCTGCCCAGACCGGAGAGAACATGGATGTCCTCACAGAGACGGTCATCAAAGAGATGAGAGAGATCAACCGCAGGAAAGCCGTAGAAGCGGAAGTGGAATGATGGCTAGCCCGGTCTACAGCCAGGAGATGGCGAATTATTTCTCCGAGCTCAATGCGAAGAAGGATGAGATCTACGAACTGGCCGGAAAGGCCAGAGCTATGGGTTTCGACCCCGAAGATTACGTCGATGTTCCTCAGGCGGAGGATCTGGCCTCTCGTTGCGAAGAGCTTCTCAAAGATTACAATGTAAAGGGAGTGGCCGAGGTCATCAGGCAGAAGACCCTTGAGGCAGGGAACCGTGAGGTCGCCTGTCTTCTGACCGCAAAGGAGGTCGCGAAATGGCCTGCGGAAAGTCTCGAGCAGGCCCTGGACAGAGCGACAAGGGTAGGTCTCGCAGTTCTGACTGAAGGTATCCTGGTCGCACCTCTGGAAGGTATCGCGGAGACAAGGATCAGGAAGAACGACGACGGTACCGATTACGTTGACCTTCTGTTCGCCGGCCCCATCCGTGCTGCGGGAGGTACCGCACAGGCCATGAGCGTTCTCATCGCCGATGTCGTCAGGACCGAACTCGGTATCGGCAGATACATCGCCACAGATGCCGAGATCGCCAGATTCGATGAGGAAATCCCGCTGTACAAGCAATGTCAGCATCTTCAGTACTCCCCGACATCGCAGGAGATAGACCTTATCGTAAGGAACTGCCCCATATGCGTCGATGGAGAAGGTACAGAACAGATCGAGATATCTGGATTCAGGGACCTCCCCAGGATAGATACGAACCGTGTCAGGGGAGGAGCGGTACTGGTCATCGCCGAGGGAATGTGTCAAAAGGCCGCCAAACTGAAGAAGCACGTCGATAAGCTTCAGATTCCCGGATGGGAATTCATCGGACAGTATCTGGATGCCCACAAGATGAAAGAACCTGAGAAGAAGGCCGATGACAAACCCGTCGAGAAGAAGGTACAGCCTCTGGACAAGTATCTCAGGGATATCGTCGCAGGACGTCCGATATTCGGACATCCCTGCAGGGTCGGAGGATTCAGGCTAAGATACGGAAGGGCGAGGACATCGGGTCTAGCATCACTCGCATACAGCACCGCAAGCATGTACATCATGGACGACTTCATGGCCATCGGAACTCAGCTCAAGATCGAGAGGCCGGGTAAGGCATGCGTCGTCACACCCTGCGACATCCTGGAAGGACCGACTGTCCTGCTCAGGAACGGTGACGTTGTCTACTGCCAGACCAAGGAGGATGTCCTTGCCGTCAGGGACAGGGTGACCGAGATCCTGGATAACGGCGAGATCCTGGTCCCCTTCGGAGAGTTCTGTGAGAACAACCACACTCTGGTCCCTTGCGGATATCCGATCGAATGGCATAAGCAGGTGCTGAAATCAAAAGGAGAACTGCCCGCTGATTGGGTGGACCCGACCTATGAACGCGCCAAAGAGATGAGCGCACAACTGGGCGTTCCTCTGCACCCCAAGTTCAACATATTCTGGTCGGACGTACCTCTTGACAGGATCAAACTGCTCAGAGAGCAAGTCCTTTCCACAGGGACGTTCGACGGAAAGAATCTGGTCGTCGACCTCGAATCAGAATCCAAGAAGGTGCTTCAGGAACTGTGCGTCCCCCACCGTGTGAAAGAAAAGAAAGTGATTATCGACGAGAGGTACTCGGAACCCATGCTGGACTGCATGGGAATCAAACATGATTCCAACGTCCTGTCAGCAGGACCTGAACTGGAAGGGGCCAACACCCTCGACGCGATCAGCAAGGCTGCAGGTTACGAGGTACGCGCAAGAGCGATGACACGCGTGGGTACGAGGATGGGCCGTCCCGAGAAGGCAAAGGAACGTGAGCTGTCGCCTAAGCTGCACTGCGTATTCCCTGTGGGAAAGGATGCGGAGGCAGGTAAAGAGGTCAAAGCCACCATATCGAGGCATCCGAAGTACGAAGAGGTCGTAGCCAATAGACTATGCAGGAACTGCAACATCTACACATTCCGCAACTGGTGCAGGAACTGCGGCGGGCATACCGTATACGTTCCCAAGAAGAACGAGATGGGAGCAGACGGACCGGCACCGATGAAGATCGACCTCAACGAGGAGTTCGAAGCGGCCTGCAAGTACCTCGGTATAACGAACCCGAGCGAGGTCAAATGCCATGATACGCTGATCTCAAAGACGAAGACCGTTGAGACACTTGAGAAAGGTATACTCAGGTCAAAGAACGGCATCTCCGTGTTCAAGGACGGAACTGTCCGTTTCGACATGACCGACATCCCTCTAACACATTTCAAACCCAGGGAGATAGGGCTGTCCATCGAGAAGGCCCACGAGCTTGGGTACACGAAGGATTGGAACGGCGATCCTCTCGTGGATCCGGAGCAGATCTGCGAACTGAAGGTGCAGGACGTCGTTCCCGCGAAGGACTGCGGGGATTATCTTGCAAAGGTTGCCATCTATCTCGACGATGAGTTGGAGCTGCTCTATCACCTTCCGCGCTACTACAATGTCCAGAACAGGACCGACCTGATCGGGAACATAGTATTCGGTCTTGCACCCCACACATCCGGTTGCATCCTTTGCCGTATCATAGGATACGCTGACGTTCGCGGTTGCTACGGACATCCTTTCTTCCACGCCGCCAAGAGAAGGAACTGCGACGGTGATGAGGATTGTCTGATGCTCGGTCTTGATGCATTGCTCAACTTCTCCAGGAGCTTCCTCCCGGATAGGAGAGGAGGACTCATGGATGCACCTCTGGTCCTTACTACGAGGCTGGACCCCAACGAGATCGATAAGGAGGCCCACAACGTGGACTGCCTGAGGGAGTATCCTCTGGAGCTCTACGAGGCCGCGATGGCCATGAAAGAGCCCAAGGAGATCGAGAAGAAGATGGATCTCATCGCTGGACGTATCGGTACCGAGAAGCAGTATGAGGGCATGGGATTCACGCACGACACCAGTGACATCTCGCTAGGTCCCAAGTACTCCGCTTACACGACCTTGGAATCCATGATGGATAAGATGAACGCACAGCTCGAACTGGGAAGGAAGATACGTGCGGTCGACGAGAAGGATGTGGCTGTCCGTGTCCTGAACAAACACTTCATGCCGGACATGATAGGAAACCTGAGGAGCTTCTCCACTCAGACAGTGAGATGCACGAAATGCGGAGAGAAGTACCGCAGGATGACCCTCAGCGGCACATGCTACAAATGCAAAAACCCTCTGAACCTCACCGTCCACGAGGCCTCTGTGAAGAAGTATCTGGAGATCTCCAAGACCATAGGCGAGAAGTATGGTCTCGATGCCTACACCAGAGAGAGAATCGACATCCTTGAGATGAACATGAACTCCGTGTTCAACAACGACAAGGTCAAGAAGTGCAAGTTATCCGACTTCTTCTGATGCCTGATCTCGAACAATCACGGACAGCCCCATGGCTGTCCTCTTTCTTTTATTATAATAGATTATGAAAAATGAGAATTCCCCCTTTCGGGGGATGAATAGTTTCTTCAGAGAGCCTTGATGTCGTCAGCGAAGCCCTTTGCCTCTTTCGAGAGGGTATCGATGGCGATATCCAATGCCTGCTGGGCTGTGAGAGAACCGTCGGTCTCGAACTTGAACAGGAAGTTGGTGTCGTCCCATTTTACGGTCACACCCTCCGTCTCGTCGAGTCTCTCGAGGCATCCCTTCGCATATCCGCATGCGACGGGATCCTTCACGACGAGCTTCTTGCTCTTGACTTCTAGTCCTGCAGGGCAAAGCTCTGCACATGCGACGACCTGCTCGTCGGATGCGTGCTTGGGATCGATCTCGATCACAGGCATGTACTTGTATCCGACACCGTTGCAGACCTGCCACTTGACGTGCTTCTTCGCGGTACCCATGACTGCCTTGGCGTAGACGGTGATCCCCTGGTCGGCTGTGAGCTCGACAATCGGGATGAACTCGTCGACGATCCTCAGCTTGTCGCTGTCGGGTCCTCCGAGGGGCTGCAGATCGGATGACAGGACCGTTGCAGGTCCGGTCTTCCTCAGGCTGTACATGATGGTACAGTTGGGGCAGCCCTCTCCGCCGCATTCGCATTCGCTCTGAGGGACGAACAGGTCCAGATCCGTGGGGACTGGGAGCATTCCCAGCCTGTGGGCGATGATCTCCTCGAACAAGGGCGTGATACTCTCATACTCCTTTCCATCCTCACCCTCGATCTTACCGGTGTAGAACTCAACGGTATCGATCGCCATTTTGGGGATGTCCGAGAGGAGTGTCCTCCTGAGCGCATTCGCCATGGCCGGGGAAGAGTTCTTGAGAACGAACTTTGCCTTCCTGTCAGCCATTTCGATAATCTCTATGTCCATGGGATATCCCCCTCAGACCCTGCGTCCTCTGCGTCCGCCCTTCTTCTTGGTTCCGTCGTGCGGTATGGGTGTGACGTCCTCGATGCGGCCGATCTTGAGTCCGGCCCTTGTGAGAGCACGGATAGCTGCCTGAGCACCGGGTCCGGGCGAAACGGACTTGTTTCCTCCGGGAGCACGTACCCTGACGTGGATTCCGACGTACTCCTTCTCCTTAGCGACCTCGGCAATCTTCTCGGCTGCCCTCTGTGCCGCGTAAGGCGAAGACTGGTCCTTCGCCTGCTTGACGACCATTCCACCGGTGACCTTTGCGACTGTCTCTGCTCCGGTGATGTCAGTCAGTGTGATCATGACGTTGTTGTAGCTCGCGAATATGTTGGCGATTCCCCATTTTGCGGTCATCACTGCTCACCATCCTCGATTGTAATTCCTGCCTCTTCTGCATCTGCCTTTGCGGCTGCTGCTGCGGCAGCCTCTGCCTCTGCCTCGGCCTTTGCCTTGACTGCTGCGTTGGCTGCTGCCTGCTCTGCCGAGATCCTCATGGGGTGCATCTCATCGGTGAAGGGTGATGCGGGGTTGTACTCGATTGAGGACTCCTCCTTCCTTGTGACGATGTATCCGGGAACGGTGACCTTGTGTCCGTTCACGAAGATGTGTCCGTGAGTGATCATCTGCCTTGCCTGCTTGATTGTGCTGGACAGTCCCTTCTCGTAGACAATTGTCTGGAGACGACGGGACAGAACATCCTCGTCCTTCAGAGTAAGGATATCGTTCAGAGTGGCGTCAGTTGTGAGGAATCCGAGCCTTCCGCACTTTGCGAGAAGGGCATCTGCCTCGATCTTTGCCTGGGCGTCACCGGTTCTGAGACGTGCCTGGAGGTTCCTGGACTGACCCCTCAGGTTCCTGAGGATGGTCTCTGCCTTCCAAACCTCTGTCTTGTTCTTGAGTCCGAAGGCGTTGACGACCTCGACCTCTGCCTTGATCCTCTCTCCCTGCCAGGGGTGTGAGGGGGTGTCATATGTCTTTCTTGAAAACTTTGGATCTCCCATTCAAACCACCTTCATTTCTTGGAGACTCCCATGGTGAGTCCGTGTCTGCCGTTCGAACGAGTCCTCTGACCCCTTACCTTGTGGTGGGTCTCGTGCCTGATACCGCGGTAGCAGCGGATCATCTTCATCCTGTTGATATCCTCTTTCTGGATGATCTCGAGATCCTGACCGAAAAGGTGCATGTCAGCTCCAGTTTCGTAGTCCATCTGCCTGTTGATTGCCCATGTGGGTGCGTACTCGACGTAGGACTTGACGAGTGTTTCGATCTCTTTGACTTTCTCGTCGGGGAGGGATCCCATCTTGACTGTGGGATCGACCGCTGCCTTCTTGGTAACGATCTGTGCGACCCTCTTTCCGACTCCCTTAATGCTCTGGAGACCGATGACTGTCCTCTTCTGACCGTCGATATCGGTGTTGACGATACGGACGATGTAGTTGAAGTTCTCATCCTCGGTCTGCTGCGAGTCTTTCTTCGCTTTGGCCATTTTTATTCCTCCGTAAATGATCCCCGAGGGGATTCAGTCAAGCTCAAGTTCCTTCCGGAATGAGCTCTCAGTTTTCGCCCCCATATAGAGAGTGGGTCCTGAGTTTACGTAAACCGCGGGATGTTCTTATTATTAATAAAAGTAAGCATAGAAGAGATTTGACATACAATAGAACACGATGCTATTGCAATGCATCTCACATCATCTGCCCGTATTTATTGCAATCGTCATGGATCGTAATCACATCAGTTGGATGAGTCTTAGTTGTCTAGAGTTGGATGAGTCTTAGTTGTCTAGAGTTGGATGAGTCTTTGTAGCAAGACGATGCATAGAGCATCCATCCATCCAAGTAATGTTGATGCGGTCAATATTTCAATCAAAAAAATCGATCGTTTTCCTGATATTTTTTTGTAAAATTATTCATTTTAATAGTTTTTTTGAATTCATATTTAAATTTAATTGTGGATGGTTTGGTTAACCATATAAAAACATACCTATTTTGCCACTAAAATATACTTTTATGTACACTATTTTATTGATTAACTCAATATAAAAGCAACTATATCCTCTTGGATGATATAACCAAATGAGAAACCTTTTATAATGATGGACTTAGTTGCTGATTTAGAACCGGGCAACCCGGTCCAAAAATAGGAGGAATAAAAATGGCAAACGAACAGATTCTCGCTGATCTCAAGACATCAGTTGAGACATGGAACATCAAACTTGCTCAGGAAGCAACCCAGAAGGCAATCGACGCCAAGATGGACATCGGAACCATCATCGGAGAGGGACTCGGAAAGGGAATGGAGACCATCGGAGTCAGGTTCGACAAGGCAGAGATCTACCTACCTCAGGTCGTTGCAGCATCCAAGACAATGGAGGCAGCACTGAACATCCTCAAGCCCCTCATGGAGAGCGGAGAGGGAAACCTGAAGGGTACCGTCGTTATGGGTACTGTTGAGGGAGATATCCACGAGATCGGAAAGAACGTCTGCTGTGCAATGCTCAGGGGAGCTGGATACAACGTCATCGACCTCGGACCCGACGCATCCGCAATGGACTTCATGGATGCAGCAGAGGAGAACAACGCTCAGGTCTGCGGAGGATCCGCACTCATGACAACAACCCTCGAGTCCCAGAGAGAGCTCGTTGAGACCATCAAAGAGATGGAGGCGCCCTACAAGGCAATCTTCGGAGGAGCACCCTGCTCCAAGGAGTGGTGCGACGAGATCGGAGCCGACGGATACTCTGAGACAGCAAACGAGATCATCGGACTCGTTGACAAGCTCACTGGAAACTGATTCTATAACACTATAATAGGTGAATAAAATGGCAGCAACAAGATTCCTGACAATCACTGATGTCTACGAGAGATTCATCAAGGGAAAGAAAGTGCCTGAGGCAGACTGGGATTACAAGATCATCCCTGAGACAGCCACAGCTCTGAAAGAGAAGTACAAGCTCAACTTCGGCGACAAATTCGTCCCTGAGGACAACGAGACAAAGAACAACCTGTTCCAGGCTGGACTGGAGATGCTGTGCACCTGCGGATTCTACTGCCAGGACCTCGGCCGTGTAATGAAGTTCACGGAAGAGGAAATCTGGGAGGGAATCAAGAGGGCACCCAAAAAGATCATCCTCGGAGAGGGAAGGGACGTCGCCAGGTTCTACCCCAGGCACGGAAACGCACCCATCAAACCCGTCATCCAGGGAGGACCTACTGGATCCCCTATCTCTGAAGACGTGTTCGTACAGATCATGCAGTCCTACGCACAGGAGGGAATCGTTGACGACCTCGTTAACGGAGTTATGACCACCGTCGAGGGCAAGCCCGCCAAATCCAAGACCCCTTACGAGATCCGTGCAACAATGCAGGAGCTCAGGGCAACAAAGGAAGCAAGAATCAGAGCCCAGAGGCCCGGACTCGGTGTCTAGGGACCCGAGACTCCTCTGTCCGAGGCAGCAAGGCTTGTCGCAGACTGCCCCAACGCCGGACACAGGATCACCGATGCACACGAGTGTTCCCAGCTGAATGAGCTGAAGATCGATATGACCGGTCTGAACATGCTCGCTGGATGGACCATCAGCGGAGACGTCATCATGATCGAGCAGATGCCCATCTTCGGTGGATACTGCGGACAGCTCGAGGAGACCGCAATCTGTGATGTCGCAACCACACTCGCATCCTTCGGACTCTTCTCCGGAAACTTCCACCTTGACGGACCTATCCACATCAGGTGGGGAACAACCATGGCTAAGGAGACCCTCGCAGTCGCTGGACACGCTTGCGCAGCAGTCGACAACAACACCGACCTGCTCCTCGCTAACCAGTACTACCCCGTTGCAGGACCCTGCACCGAGATGGGACTGATCGAGACCGCAGCCCAGGCAATCACCGACACCGCTTCCGGAAGAGAACTCCTCTCCGGATCTGCAGTCGCAAAGGGAGTTGTCCAGGACAAGACCACCGGAATGGAAGCCCGTGTCATGGGAGAGGCAGCAGCACAGACCGCAGGAATGAAGATCCCTGAGGTCAACGACATCCTCAAGAAGTTTGTCGAGTGGTACGAGCCTCAGTACACCTGCGCAGACCTCGGAAAGACCTTCCAGGAGTGTTACGATGTCAAGACCGTCAGGCCTACCAAGGAGTACCTCGAGGTCTACGACAAGGCAATCAAGCGCATGGCAGACTGGGGATTCGAGATCACCCCCTACAACACCGGTGTGATGTACGGCGGATACGACGACCCTAAGAACTACAGATACTGAGTTCCTCAAAAAGTAAACTCCTTCGCCCCCCTTCCTCGTTTGGGGGGCACCCCTCCTGGTATTTTAAACCAGGAGGTCTAAAATTCCAAATATATAAGTAATGCAGAAATGATGATTTGACCTCATAATCAAATTATAAATATGTATGGTTGATTTCCGCATACTTTATTTATATTAAGAAAAACGGTTCTTTTTTCGATTACCCTAGGAGGATAAATCAAATGAATGGTATGAAGAAGGCTACAGCAATGGCTGTAGTCCTAGGAATAGTCCTTGTCGGACTCTTCGCCGGATTGACTTTTGGAATGTCGGACGCAACATCTCCTGACAGCCCTCTGATCCCCGAAGACTATGTTACCCCTTCCGGTGACTTCGACGACAAAGACAATGATCTGTTGAATGAAGCTTTCATGTTCATAAAGAACATTGGTGTATGGTTTATGCTGATGCTTGTCGCGTTCCTCATGATCTTCATCAAGAAGTTCGAGTGGGGAGTCTGTCTTGCAGTCCTTCTGTCTGCAGCGGCAAGCTATATCGTATATGCCGGAATCCACCAGTTCTATTTCGGTGACGCGTGGAACCAGACCCTCATGATCGGAGCGGTCATCTGTGCTATCACTTATGTCATCGCAATCGGTGTATTCCTTGGAACAGTCAAACAGTGGCATTACTTCCTCGGTGGAATTGTTTTCGCGTTCGTGTACTGCCTCGTCGAGTGGCTCGTGGGCAATTTAGAGCTGTTCGGCGCACTCACTACCGACGACGGAGGATCCATCATGGTCCACATGTGTGCTGCATACTTCGGTCTTGGAGCATGTCTCGCTCTTAGGGTTAAGGAAGCTTTCAACGAGCCTATGTACACTACAACTCACAGTGTTTCTTTCGTTTGGCTCGCCAGTATGCTCCTTTGGGTCCTCTGGCCCACATTCGTCTGCGGATTCCTCCCGATGGAACTCTTCGCACTCGGAATCATGACTTGTTACATGGCCGGACTTGGATCGATTATCAGCGCATATGTCGTATGTATGGTCTGCCAGAAGAAGGTCAACCCCCTGACATACACCTACGCAATGCTCGCAGGTCCTGTCGCTATCGGAGCACCTCTGATCATCGTCGGCCCCTGGGCAGCACTGATCATCGGTATCGCAGCTGGAATCGTCTCCGCTCTCTGTTTCATCTACCTGCAGCCCAGGCTGTGCAACAAGCTTGGAATCGTCGATGTTATGGGAGTTCACAACCTGCACGGAATGGCAGGATGGACCGGAGCTATCTCCTGTGCTATCGTTCTTCTCATCGCAGGCGAGACCTCAATGGCCCTTGCAGACATTGCAATGGCAGTCATCGTCTTCGCAGTCTCTCTCGTCGGAGGAGCCATCGCTGGTATCCTCATGAAGGTCACCATGGGCAAACCCATGGAGATGTTCTCTGACGACTACGACTTCATCAAGAACGAAGAGCCTCAGAACTGAGTATCCAACCGGACATCGGGAGATGTCCGGTAAAACCTCTTTCTTTTTTCAATCATTGATAAAGGAAAATGGTGCTGAAGACCGGATTCGAACCGGCGAACTCCTACGAGAAGGGATCTTGAGTCCCTCGCCTTTGACCAGGCTTGGCAACTTCAGCTTAGACCGGTGTAAGGGGAGTTTTATTAAAACGTTTACGGGAGTGTCGTGACCTCTCCGTGCTTACCGTCTATGTAGAAGGTATATTCGTGCTGGGAAACAAGTCCTCCAGATACCTCTACCAGTTCCGCATAGCAGGACAATACACCGTGACGGATAAGACTCCTCACGCGCTTCTCTGCGTCAGGGAACTCGCAGCTCCTTGCACAGAACGGCTGCTGGAAGAACTCCTCCTTGATGTACTCGTAGAACTCCTGATCCTTCGGATCGGCGAGAGGCCTCTCCCTGATGATACGTACGATATTTCCGGGCCTTCCGTTCTTGATCTCTCCCTTTCCGTTTGTGGCGAAAGGCTCGATGGCAACCGTCATACCGGATTGGATCTTGAAGTCGTCGCCGTTGTCATAGTTCGGAACAGAGAATCCAGCGTGGAGTTCGTTCCTGGCGATCTGATGTCCGCAAAGATTGACGATAGGTGCAAATCCTGCACCCCTAATGGTCCTCTCCACCGCACTGCCGATCTCACAGAGAGGCACGCCTTCTCCGATGAACTCCGCTACGGTATTCCTCGCAGTCTTGCTGATCTCGACCAGCTCCGGATAGCTGCGGGAACCCACTTCGACTGTACCGGCGGTATCGCCGATGAATCCATCAAGGATCCCTCCACAGTCCACCTTAACGATGTCCCCTACCTCGAAGACTGTCTTATCGTTGCAGCTGGGAGTGGCGTGGGCCGCGATCTCGTTCCTGCTTATGTTGCATGGGAAGGCGAGCTTGCATCCGTGCTTGCGTATGTATCCCTCGACCTCCTGTGCTACATCGTAGAGCTTGACTCCGGGCTTACACATTGACAACCCAAGTTCCCTGGCCTCCGCAGAGACCTTTCCTGCCTTACGCAGCTTCTCCAATTCCTCGCTTGTCAGCATTCTAAGACTTCCATGATCTGTTTCTCTGAGATTGCACCCTGACGGATGATCTCGACTTGGTCGTCCATCAGCCAAACGATGGTGGACGGCTTTCCAAGGTTGCATGCACCGGAATCAATGTAGGTGTCGACCGCATCTCCGAAATCCTCGACTGCAGCATCAACGTTGATCGCATCGGGGTGCGAGTGAAGGTTTGCCGATGTGGTGATGATAGGACCGGTACGTTTGATGAGCTCCAGAGCGAACCTGTTGTCAGGAATGCGTATTCCGACCTTCTGTGACGAGGATGTCACAATATCGGGTACGCTGGGCTGTTTCTGAACGATGATGGTGAGCGGCCCGGGCATGAACGCCTTGACGAGCTTCTGTGCGTTCTCGTTGAGAACAGCAACCTTCTCAAGCATGGAGATATCCGAAACCGCGACAGACAGAGGCATGTCGAAAGGCCTCTTCTTGGTCAGATAGAGATTCTTGACCGCGGCCTCGTTGTAGATGTCTGCCCCAATTCCGTAAACGGTCTCTGTGGGGTAGACTATGAGCTTTCCCGCTGCAATGTCCTCGGCTGCTGCCTTGACGGCTTCCTCGCATTGTGCTCCGAATCCGTTCGAATAGTCACACTTGATGATCTTCATTCACTCACCTACCATTTCCAGTGCTCTCTGGATAGCGGCCGAACCGTCAGATACGGGAAGGCCATGACCTGGGTACAACCCTTTCACTGGCGTATTACATAGCTTTCTTATAGATTTTCTTAGGACTTCCAAAGAACCGCCGTTGAAATCGGTACGGCCGTATCCGTTGGAAAACACAGTATCTCCTGAGAAGAGGGAGGATGAGATCTCGTCATAGAAACTTACACCTCCCATCGTGTGTCCGGGAGTCTCAATCACACGCAACCTAGATTCGCCGTTATCGATAATGTCGCCCTCATGCAGATCCTCGACAGGTATAGGCGGTATGTCTACACCGAAATCATGACTGAGAGTATAGTTGTAATCCCCATTGCGGATTGAGATGGCATCTGCATAACCCGCATAGGCCTTGCATCCGAAAGCAGATACCAAATAAGGAACCCCTCCGATGTGATCAAAATGGCAATGGGTGAGCAGAATCTTGTCCAATCTTCTCTCCGGCCCCAATACATTCCTTATGGATCTGATGACCTCGTTGGACGACAGACCTGTTCCGGCATCAATTAGGATATTCTGACTGCCTGTAAGCATGTAGATGTTCGAATCTATCGATATGTACGGCCCTATGCGATGAATCATTGATTCAAGGAAGAATAGGTGCGTATAAAGAGTTACCTTTCGAAGAATCGAATAGTGCCAGATTATGAAAATTATAACCAGCAATAGAAAAAAAAGAAAGGGTGGTGAACACCCTTGTTTATCAAGAAGATGATGATTCTAGAATCTGCATATTCACATTTGCTCTCTGATTCTTCACACTCTGATCTATATCATAATACACGGAAGAGGAAGAAAGATCCAAAATTGTTGGATTACCTAGTGAGAGTCCTTGGACAGAAAGTGATAGAATAACGGTGTATTTTTTGTTACCATCATTGATCACAACTCTGTTGGAATCATCGATTGAAATTTGGGAACCATTCTTTGCCTTAAGGACAAGAATTGCATCTTTTGATGCAATATCGGTGTAGATGCCATCAATATTAGTCACATCCTTAGTACCTTTTTCAGCAACGAACAGGTTGAATACATTGGTATACATGTTGACGGAACCAATAGCATTCAGGTCGGACCACTGTGCATAAAGAACGGTCTTTAAGGGAACTGTCGAACCAACCTTATACTCTTGACCGCTTCCATCAGACTTGGTATTCCAAGTCACAAAGTGGTAACTGTCCTTGGTGAAGAGACAATCCGCAACCTCAGTACTTTTGTAATCATAGTATTTCGCACCACTTTCCATAGATCCGCCGTTTCCTTTATAGCGGACAGTATCCGAAGGCACATCCTCCGAATCATCGCTCATCATAAAGACGGCAGCTATTGCAGCTACGGCGACTACGGCTACGGCTGCGATCACGATTATTGCTTTATTATCCAAAACTGGACCTCCAGAAAAAAGAGGCTGGTATAGGAATAAAAACTATAGTTGTCAGAAAGCCAAATTAAAGGCTTGAAAAACCACAAGAGGATGAGATAATATCAACTATTGAAGATGAATAATGAAAAGAGATGTGTATTGGAAGATGAGATTAAGTTCATACGAAACCTGTTTAACTGCTAGATCACACTCCAGCGACGTCAAAATAACTTTAGTAAGCCAGGACTGAATATCTCGGCGAACCTCGATACTTACATCCGGCTTCTATCAAACTCATCATTTATGAGCGTTATATGGGTACCTCTTTTTTAAGGCGGCTTCGTGCTTAGATGCTTTCAGCTCTTATCCGCTGCGGCGTGGCTACTCAGCATGCCTTGTCAGACAACTGATAAACTAGAGGCCACGAACCCCTGTTCCTCTCGTACTAAAGGGTCCTTCTCATCAGGTACCAACACCTCCATCAAAAAGCAACAAAACTGTCTCGCGACGTTTTAAACCCAGCTCACGATCCCTTTTAATGGGCGAACAACCCCACCCTTGGCAGCTGCTGCACCACCAGGATAGGGAGAGCCGACAGCGAAGTAGCAAGCCACGAGGTCGATATGAACTCTTGCTCGTGACAACTCAATTATCCCCAGGGTAATTTTTCTGATATCAATCACCCCCATTCAGGAGGTTGATTGGTTCGTTAAGCCATAGTTTCCTATCTCCGAACCCTATTGTCTGGTTCCGAGTCAAGCTAGCTTTTACCTTTACATTCTTCGGTAGATTTCTGACCTACCTGAGCTAACCTTTGGGCGCCCTTGTTATCTTTTTGAGGGCGTGGCGCCCCACCCGAACTGCCTGCCTATAGCTGTTCCTCCGGAGAGGTGAGTCGTAAGAAATGATAAGGGCGGTGTTTCATCGGTGACTCGGAGAGATGCTAGCGCACCTTCCTGGGTAACGTCTCCCGCCTACCCTACACATACCATTTCCTACAACAACAACAGGTTGCAGTGAAACTCCATGGGGTCTTCGCTTTCAGATGGAGGGGTCTGGATTGTGCACCAGACTGATTGATTTCACTAGCGTCATGGCGGGGACAGTAGAACACTCGTTGAGCCTTCATGCAAGTCGCCAATTAAGCGACAAGGTATTACGCTACCTTAAGAGGGTCATAGTTACCCCCGCCGTTTATCGGTCCTTCGATCCGTTGAAACAGATTTTCAGATGCCGACACTGGGCAGGCTTCGGCCTCTATACACATCCTTTCGAACTAGCAGAGACCTATGTTTTTATTAAACAGTCGGTGTTCTCTTGTCACTGCGACCAGTACCTCACAGTACTGGCACCCCTTCTCCCGAAGTTACAGGGCTAATTTGCCGAGTTCCCTCGCCACGATTATGCTAACACGCCTTAGGCTACTCACCTAGGGACACCTGTGTCGGTTCTTGGTACGAACAATAAGATTGTAACTACATTGCTTTCACGGGGACCGGGGATTATCATAAGCGAGCTTACGCTCGCCCCATCGTGTATTCTCCAACTTCTCACCATTACGGTTCTTCATCAGATTCGACACTTAGATAGGCTGACGGGCCTACAATAACTACCCTGATCCAACAACGTAGGCAAAGATCTTACTGGTTCAGGAATATTAACCTGATTCCCATTCGATAGCTTCGATTAAGAACTACCTTAGGATCGACTAACCCTTGGCTGACGAACATTGCCAAGGAACCCTTGCCCCTGCGGCGACACGGATTCTCACCGTGCTTTGCTGCTACTCACTCCAGGATCCTCGTTGGTACACGGTCCACAGGAGATCACTCCCCTGCTTCTACCCATGCACCACGCCCCGTTACCAAATAACATTTCTGTCTTCTACAGTATCGGTAGTCGGTTTAGCCCCGTCCATTTTCTGGGCCCACGATCTAGACCGGTGAGCTGTTACGCTATCTTTGAAGGATGGCTGCTTCTAAGCCCACCTCCCGGTTGTTTTAGACCGCCGACGCCATTTCGTATTACACTTGACCGATATTTAGGGACCTTAACTGTAGTCTGGGTTGTTTCCCTTATGGCCACCAAGCTTACCCCGGATGGCCTCACACCCGACGTCTACGGTGAACGCAAGTTCGGAGTTCGACAAGATGCCGAGGAATTTCTTCCCCTAAGCACCCAATCGGTGCTCTACCTCACGCTCCGCCTCGATCGAGGTCTAGCTGCGACTAGTTTCAGGGGGAACCAGCTATTTCCGGCCTAGATTGGCCTTTCACCCCTATACCCAAGTCATCCAAACGATTTGCACATCAGAACTGGTTCGCTCCTCCACCCCCCCTTCGAGGGGCTTCAAGCTGCTCAGGCATAGATCGACCGGCTTCGGGTATCCGCACCATTGACTCCTCGCGAGCACACGATGTCCCTCGTAAAAAACTGCGGACAATCGGTTTCCCTTCGGCTCCCTAATTGAATAGTTAACCTCGCCAATGACCAGAACTCCCTGGATCGTTTTTCGAAACGAACAATATAACACTGGTCCACCAAATTGGTTTCTTCCCTTTGATGCCATATAAATCTTTGACCGTATGGTTTCAGGTCTTTTGACCTCCCGTTAAGGGTACTTTTCAGTCTTCGCTCACGCTACTACTGCACTATCGGACTAGAGACGTATTTAGGGTTGGAAGTGAATGCCTCCCAAATTCATCCGTGATATCCAACACAGACTACTCAAGGACATCAAAAATCTCCATACTCACTTTCCTCTAAGGGGCTATCACCCTCTACGGCCTGTCTTTCCAGACAAGTTCGAGTATTTGAGCTAAGGAGTAAATGAGCCTGCAACACCACATCTCCCTTACCTTTCGATAAAGGATTCAGTTTGCCCTATACCGCGTTCGATCGCCTTTAATAACGGTATCTCGATTGATTTCTTTTCCTGCGGGTACTAAGATGCTTCAATCCCCCGCGTTCCCGATCATTACTGATCATTCCGAAGAATAGGAAGTCCCATTAGGTAATCGTCGGATCATAGGCTTCTTGCACCTACCCGACGCATATCGCTGCTTGACACGACCCTCTTCAGCGCTCTAGCCGAACCATCCCCCATACGGCGTAGCATCGCCGCTGGCGTATGATCTAGCACACGTCCAGGTTTCGTATGATCGGTGATCACTGGGCTTATCCGCTCTCATCCTCCGTTTACGGGGCCCTACACCACTTCCCCGAGACAGGACCTCTGTTCGGGTGCATGTTACATTCGATTTGAATCGCTGTCTTATAG
This sequence comes from Thermoplasmata archaeon, assembly GCA_015063285.1. NCBI lineage: Archaea > Methanobacteriati > Thermoplasmatota > Thermoplasmata > Thermoplasmata archaeon. The sequence continues at coordinate 98,341 of SUST01000002.1, read as the reverse complement.
ACAGACGCGAAATTTCCGTACTCGCAAGAAGTATTTAACTCTTACCAGTCGGCTTTCACCTCGATATGATTCGAACTTGACCATCGTGCAATGCACTGGCCACGCGATTATTGAGTCGCGCAACCCCCTGTAATCTCACCAAGTACTTAAAGCTTGGGAAGACCTCCAAGAGCGTCAGTTCGAACTTTCGAACTTGATCGATCGGCATCAGATGCCAACCACGCAATGGGTCTCATCGCGCAGATTCGTGTATCTCCAGGCCATATATAATCCTTAGTATCAAGGCGTGAAGACTACTATGATGGCATCGGGTATTTTCGATTTCAAATCCCTCATATCTGGATGATAAAGGCGCAGATATCCCTCGCGATGCATGTTCTTCCCGAGGATTCTGGCGACGACATCCGCATCCGGCGTTCCCTCCACCTTCCATGCACCGATATCCGACGAAATATCTGTGGACACATAGATCGGCAGCCTGAGCCTGATCTTTTCGGTCTCCTCGCATACTTCCCAAAGATAATCCATCTGTTCCTTGGGAATGCTGACCACCGAACCGCTCCTAGTCTTGTATGTGAAATCCCCGGAATCCATCATCTGCTCCAAAGTCCTCTTGCCGACTGCAAGGTTGGAATTCAATTCGGACATGACCGATGCTAGGAAGTCTGCCATCGATCCTTCGGAATGTTTCTCTTCTTTATTATTATAATTAATAGAATATCAAATATGAAGGATGCCCACATCCTTTTATGGTCGGTCCACATCATAGTATTTCCATGGACATACCAGAGGACCTCAGGAAGGCATTATCAGAACATCCGTGTTTCTGCGAGGATGCCCACCATTCGTTCGCAAGGATGCACCTCCCAGTCGCACCCAGGTGCAATATCCAATGCAACTACTGCAACAGGAAGTTCGACTGCTGCAACGAGTCCAGACCTGGAGTGACAAGCGAGGTCCTCGATCCGGAACAGGCCTTGGCCAAGGTGAAGGCGGTGAAGGAGGAAATCCCCCAGCTATCCGTTATCGGCGTGGCGGGGCCCGGGGACCCTCTGGCCAATGAGAACACGTTCCGTTCTCTGGAGCTCATCGGTAAAGAGATGCCCGGACTTACGCTGTGCGTTTCCACCAACGGTCTAGCTCTTCCGGATTGTGCTCAGAGACTGTTCGATCTGAATGTCAGATTCGTCACAGTCACGATGAACTGCATCGATCCGGAGATCGGGGCGAAGATCTATGATGCGGTAATCTATGAGGGAAGGAAGTATTCCGGGATCGAAGGGGCCACGATATTAAGGGACAAACAGCTGGAGGGCATACGCAGATGCGTAGACCTCGGGATGCTGGTGAAGATAAACATTGTCATGATCCCGGGGATAAACGATTCCCATATCCCCGATCTGGTGAAGCATGTGCGCGACATGGGAGTGTACATTGTGAACATACTCCCCTTGATCCCTGTCGAAGGGACGAAGTTCTCCGACCTGAAGGCACCCACCCCCCTTGAGAGAAGGGACATGATGGACCGCTGCGGATTGGACATGAAGATGATGCGCCACTGCAGACAATGCCGTGCGGATGCCATCGGATTGCTCGGCCAGGACAGGTCCGCGGAGTTCACCCATATCGAGGGCTGCGGTCTGAAGGACTGCAACCTGAATGTCACATTCGATACCGAACATGATGAGTCCAAGGTAGCAGTGGCAACCAGCGATGGTAAGACTGTGAACAGCGGATTCGGAAATGCTTCGGAGTTCAGGATATACGCTACCGACGGGGACACCGTCAGATTCCTGAGGACCGTTCCTATCGACAGATCGGGTACCGTGGCAGGGAAGGACCACAGGGATCACATAGAATCCATTATCAGACAGTTGGAGGACTGCGGGACAGTGATCGTCGAAGAAATCGGTCCGATGCCTTCGAGGATACTGCCTGAACTAGGCGTGAAGGTCATCATCACCCAGGGCGACGTCAACGAAGCTGTCAGGCAATCCAAACACTGATTGCGCGCGCATTAAGGTTATTCTTATTAATGAGGTAGCGATAGCCACCCTTATTAGAAAGGAGTGTACACAATGGACGCTCAAGAAATGAGAGAGACTTTCGTCAACTTCTTCAAGGAGAGGGGACACGCATACATCAGTTCCGCATCCCTCATCCCTGAGAACGATCCGACGGTACTGTTCACGACCGCAGGGATGCACCCGCTCGTCCCCTATCTTCTCGGAGAGAAACACCCAGCAGGAAAGAGGCTTGTGGACTTCCAGAAATGCGTCAGGACAGGAGACATAGATGAGGTCGGAGACGCCAGTCACCTCACCTTCTTCGAGATGCTCGGTAACTGGTCCTTGGGAGACTACTTCAAGAAGGAGTCCATCGATTTCAGCTACACCCTGCTCACAGAGGTCCTCGGGATCAAGCCCGACCAGCTCTCGGTCACCGCATTCGCCGGTGACGAGGATGCTCCCCGCGATACCGAGACCGCAGAACTCTGGAAATCCCACGGACTGAGGGACGATCAGATTTACTTCTACCCCAAATCCGATAACTGGTGGGGCCCGGCCGGTCAGACAGGACCCTGCGGACCCGACACGGAGATCTTCTTCGACGACGGCAGGCCCAAATGCGGACCTGACTGCGGGCCCTCATGCCACTGCGGAAAGTTCACAGAGATTTGGAACAACGTGTTCATGCAGTACAACAAGAACGCGGATGGAACCTTCTCACCGCTCAAGCAGAAGAACGTCGATACTGGAATGGGACTCGAGAGGATCCTGCGTATCCTGAACCACAACGAGACCGTTTACGACACACCTCTGTTCACCCCTATCCTCGACAAGATCTCAGAGCTCACCGGCAAGAAGTACGGCGAGAACGAGGAGGACACCAGGGCATTCAGGATCATCGCCGATCACATGAGAGCGGCCACATTCATCCTGGGAGACGGTGTCGTTCCCGCCAAGATCGGTCAGGGATACATCCTCAGGAGGCTCATCAGGAGGTCCTCCAGATACATGTCCAAACTCGGATATGAGGAGCCTTTCATGCAGAAGATCGCAGAGGTCATCGTCAACAACTACTCCAAGGCGTACCCCGAACTCGAACAGAACAAGGATTTCATCTACAACAACATCAACAACGAGGAGCTGAAGTTCCACAAGGCAGTCATGAAGGGTCTGAGAAGATTCGACCAGATGGTCGCTGAGAACGGCGACAGTCCTGTCCTCAACGGAGAGACCGTGTTCAGGCTCTACGACACCTACGGATTCCCCATCGAGATGACCGTGGAACTGGCGGCGGAGAAGGGACTGAAGGTCGACATGGACGATTTCAACGGAAGGTTCAAGACGCACCAGGACAAGTCCCGCGGAGACGGAGGAACCTTCAAGGGAGGTCTTGCCGACCACAGCGAGGAGACCACAAAGCTGCACACCGCCACCCATCTTCTCAATGCGGCACTGAGGAAGTTCGTCTCTCCGGATATCCATCAGAAGGGATCCAACATCACGGCTGAGAGGCTCAGATTCGACTTCAACCTGGACAGGAAGGTCACACCCGAAGAGCTCAAACAGATCGAGGACTGGGTGAACGAATGCATCAAAGCAGAGATCCCGGTCGTCTGCGAGGAGATGCCCTACGAACAGGCAAAGGAAGAGGGTGTGGAAGGAGTCTTCACCAACAAATACGGCGAGATCGTCAAAGTCTACAAGATAGGCGACGTTTCCGCTGAGATGTGCGGCGGACCCCACGTCAAGAACACCAAGGAACTTCAGGGATTCAAGATCAAGAAGGAAGAGAGTTCCGCAGCCGGCGTAAGGCGTATCAAAGCTGTCGTCGGAAAGTTCGACTGAAACCATTCAACCGGCCGAAAGGCCGGATTATCTTTTATCCTATCCAGACAATTCATTATGCATGACAGAACTCAAAGAGGACTGCCCATGCAAGAATACTGATTGCCCCAGGCACGGAAACTGCCGCGAATGTGTGGAATTCCATGTCAAGGGCGGGAACAAACCTCCTGCATGCCTGCGCATCCAGTGGGCCCAGTATCCTTGAAGTCGATTCGACCATCTGGTCGGATCAATAACGCTTTAGGCCCTTCCGGGCCATTTTCCCACCTCACTCGGATTTGGTTGCGGGATTGTCATAAATTGCATACCTGTTGGAGAGCAGGAACAAGATGAGACCGATCAGAAATACCGCGATGAGGACGAATACCATCGTGCGGGGCTCGTGGAAGAATGTGGTCAGGATGGCGATAGATGCTGTCCCGATGATCGTAGATCCTTTGCCGAATATGTCCAGGATACCGAAGTACTCCCCGGTGTCATCCTTGGGGACCATCCTTCCGAAGTAGGATCTGGACAGAGCCTGGATAGTTCCCTGGAACAATCCCACCGCGAATGCGAGGATGAAGAATTCGACCATATTGCTCAGGAAATATGCGAACACCGAGATGCACAGGTATCCGACTATGGACACTATGATGATACGGTGCGTTCCAAACCTGAACGCCATTTTGTTCATGAAGATGGTTGCGGGGAATGCTACGATCTGCGTCAGCAGCAATCCTCCGAGCAATCCGATATCTCCCAGATCCAATGCCTTTCCGTAAGCTGTCGCCATCTCCATAACGGTGTTCACACCGTCGATGTAGAACAGGAAAGCAATCATGAAGAAGAGCATGGCCTTGTTGGAAGCTATGTCCTTGAATGTGTGGATGAAACGTTTTACGCTCTTGGAAGGACGCCTCATGGAGACCTTCCTGTAGTGGACCTGCTCATAATTCCTGAACAACGGAAGTGACATGATCACCCACCATGCTCCGACCAGGACCAGTGAAAGGATGACTGCCTGCTGTGTGGTGAAGATGTTCGGCCCCATATCGATGAAGTCAGACAACACCATGAAGACGAGACAGAATGCGAACGGTATGCAGCTGCCGATATATCCTATCGCATAACCCTTTGACGACAGATGGTCCATCTCCTCATCCTTCGCCACATCGACGAGCATTCCGTCATAGACGACAAGGGATGCGTAGAACGCGACCTTTCCGATACAGAGAACAACAAGGAACAATGCCCACATCTGGATGAAACCCAGGAGGGCACAAGTGACGGCCCCGATGATGACCAATGTGATCAGCACCGGTTTTCTCCATCCCTGTCTGTCGGACAACGTTCCGCAGAACGGTCCGAAGAAAAGCATCGCGAACGTGACCAGCGAGACTGATGCGGCCCAGAATGCAAGGTACTCTGATTCTTCGAGACCTCCTTCCTGCGCTAGCTTGTTGAAATAGATGGGAATGATGGACAGTACGAACAGAATGTATGCAGAGTTTGCAACATCGTACAATACCCATGAGTTCTTCACATCTATGATAACAGCCCCGTTATTGATTCGACATTGAGCCATCATTATTAAGGTGTCGCTTACCAAACGGCATATTCATCAGATTCCGAGCCAGGCAAAGGACATCAGATGACCGATTCGTTCATGATTATCCTGCGGATGGTACGGAAACGGATGGTCGCATCCGGGAATGCGAACCACACCTTGTAGAACTCTCCGCCATAACTGACTCCTATTCCGTGAGCGATGGGTGCCAACCCCTCGAGATCCTTGAGAGGGAACCTCATATTCGTCCTGTCGCTCCTGATGATCACATCGTTGTATGTGATCTCGATGGTGACCCCCTCATCCAGAATCTCCTGGTCGTCGCCATTCATCCTCTTCAGGATTCCGCCCTCGGTACTGGTGATGACCTTGTCGGGCTCAGCCTGCCATTGAGGGAGCTTCTCTTTCAGACGGTCCTTCTGCCAAACATCCCAATCATAGATGTTGTCGAAGACCATGTCCTCACCTTCGAAGAAACCATAGACATTCATCTTCACCTTGTATCCGCATTCCTCGCAGTATACTTCATCCGCTTTGCTGCGGATCGTATGGAACGCATTGCATTTCGGACAGGTATAGATGATGCGGTCGACACATTCCGCAGGTTTCGAACGCGGATACTCGCGACGCTCCTTCCTGTTCCAATCGTAGAAACTGAAGTAGAGATCCTTGTTGAGAAGTTCGTTGATCTCATCGGGCGTCATCTCGGCCAGCTGCTCTTTCTTGTAGATATTGACGAAGGAGCCCAAGAGCGGTCCCTTGGAACGCTCCGAGGTCCATTTGGGAAGGAAACCGTAACCTCCCTCAAGCCTGTATGTTACCACATCGACATTCATGTCCTTTATCAGCTGACCTGTCTTCTTGCGGACGGGGGCGGACACACCGTTGGGCGTCTCCTGACCCTCGGGGGCCATGCAGACTCCTATGCCCATATCGAGGGTCGCCCTGATACCTTCGGCCACACCTTGTGCGGATTCTCCCTTCCTGCGGTAGATACCGTTCGTGGCCGACTTGACGACCACCCTCTTGTAGCGTTTCTTGATTATCTCGTCACTCATGACGAATCTGTAGTAACCGGGCACCCCTTTCAGGACGCCTACAAAGTCATAATCGCATGAGTGGTTATACAGGAGAAGGAACGGCCCTTTCAGTTTTCCTTCGTACTTTGTGGTCTTGATATTCAGGAAATGAGAACCTATCGGGAGGAGGAAGCACCTTATAGGTACCTGCATGAAGAACTTGTACCACCACGTATGCTTCGGTTTATTGTCACGTCCCTTTACTGATGATACCATTCAGTCTCCACCCTAGATGCTGATAGATATTCATACATCCATGATAAGTGTAACGGCACTAACGTTTCAAAAATACATAAAGAAAAGTGATCGGAGAGAGATGTTGCACCCTTTCCGATCTTTATCAAGATTCAATCGTTTTTGACGACTATCTCGGAAGCAGCGTTCTTCTTGATGGATTCGATTCCCTTCTTGGCATTCGCCTTTGCTGTGTAGCCTTCGGAAGCCAGGAGGTTCTCTCCATTGGAAGCACAGAGCCTGAACCTGTACTCCCCGGCCTTGTCAAGATAGATCTCCCACTTGGGGTACTTCTTGGACTCGGGGTTCTTCAGGGTCTGGTCCTCGATTTCCGCATCGCAGAACTTCTTGACGGATTCTGTGCTCTTCTTTGCGGAATCCAGAGACTTGAACACCTGAGAGGTTCCGATCACTTCGTTGTTTCCGGCGACAAGGTTGAATTTGTAGCCCTCGTCCGATGTCTTGAATATGACGTATTTTCCCATGAATTATGAATTGTTGTGAATCATATTTACGGCTAACTGATATTTGTTACATAAACGTAGGAAACAAGCACCATTAGGATTCCGCTATTCAGAAGTAATTGAACAATAATCTGAGAAGATGGTGGACAATGCACCAAGAGCTACAGGTGGACAGGACCGGCTTTGTGGTGGACAGGACGCAAAAAAATGGTGGACAATGCCAAACCAAGGTTTTGATGATCTGGGTGGATAAAGAAAGTGGACAGTGTGGGAGTCACCACAGGGTAAGCCAGCACTTCTTTGAAACACCCTAACTAATCGGCATTCTGGCCTGTTCATATCCCATTTGTTCTGTCACAATCGCCTTTTTTCGGCTGCTTAGTAAGCCTTCATGGTGGACAATTTCCGTTCTAAAACACTTTACCGGCCCTCGGGCCGGGTCTATTACCCTGAGAAATAGGGAGGAAAGAAAAATGGCAGAAACAGCAGGAAAAGCAACAGCAGGAAACGGAGCAGTGAACGCAGCAGAGATCAGGGCCCAGATGGGACAGCTCAACATCGAGACCGGCAACGAGACGATCAAGAAGGAGGTCTCCACCTTCAACGAGGGCGGGGTCTACGTCGGCCTGAAGATCGTCAGCGACTACGACGAGTCGACCGGACAGTACAAGGACGAGCGCCCTTCCCTGGTCACGATGATCGACGGGAAGTTCGTCAACTTCCCCAAGGACGGCAAATGGTGGAAGAACTTCGCCGACTTCGCCGTCAAATTCGCCCAGATCATGGACGGGGTCGACCTCAACACCAGCGTGAACAGAGCAGACGTCGCGACTGGCCAGAAGATGATGGCCAAGTTCAGGACAGGACAGTGATCTCCGAGCACCCGTACATCGTGGACCGCTGGTTCCTGTGGAGCGACGGAGAACTCAGAAAGAAGAGGTTCCGCTACTCCACGCAGGAGGATGCCGAGCACGCCTGCATGTCATATCTCGAGATGGGAGACACCACGCGTATCAGGCTCAGCAAGGACTCCAGGTATTCCAACAAGCCCACGGTGATCAAGGTCTGGGAGAACGGGATGTGAAGGCGGAGGCGCCAGGGAGCGGAAAGGGTCCGGGCCGCGGGATTCTTTCGTTCTCTTCAACCGCGTCGGCCCTATCCGATCTCATCCATGTAAGTCACTCCTGGCCGGTAGTAGTCCGGACCTCCGTACATCCCTGCCGCGCCGCCCGACCATCCCAGAAAACATCCACCCGGGGGGAGTCCCCGGGATCATAGAAGTGAGAAAAATGGCTTCGAAAAACAACTTAGGTACAGACCCCCAGAACGGGGGCATCCAGAGGCTCTCTCCCAGCGAGGCAACCCGTATTTTCGCAGGAATGTCGCCCTTGAGAGCCACGCGCTATTACAACAAGATCATGACCAACCCCAACACCCCCCAGGAGAATCTGAGCATCGTCAGGCAGTACAGGGATCAGAACCCTCAGAAGTTCCTCTCCGACGAGCAGATGGCATCCCAGAAGAACACGGGATCCTGGCTGAGGGGAAGGGGATACTCCGGAGGATACAGGCCCAGAGGCATGGTGCAGGATTCCGACGGATTCTACTACGACCAGAACACAGGACAGCGCTTCACCCCCTACGGCAGGGACGACGGCTTCCAGGACGGAGGCGACGGAAGGCGCTTCCAGGGCAACGGCAGGGCGAACGGCTTCTCCAGGTACTACGGAGCGGCCAACCAGAGGCCCCGCAACGGCTACTTCAATGCAGACCGCGGGCAGAGGAGGCCGATCTCCGACGTCCGCAGCTACGACGACCTCTACCAGACCGTCTCCGGACTGAAGAGCGACGTCGCCAGGACCAGGTACTTCCAGAAGGTCCTTGGCAACCCTCAGACTCCCGAGGAGACCAAGGTCAACCTAGTCAGGCTCAGGAACAACGCACCCCACATGTTCGCCCCCGATGATGTCGCACAGGCGGCCGGACCCCAGGTCCAGAGGAAGGGATTCTGGGCTGCCCATTGGAAATCCCAGGAGGAGTTCGACTCCATGACACCCAAGGAGAAGAAGTTCTTCGTCAAGGCCTTCCAGGGCAGGAACAGGAACGGCAACTCCAGCTACGCACTGAAGGTGCTGACCAACCCCGAGGCGTCCCCCGAGGACAAGCAGGCAGTGACCAGCGTCGTCCAGAAGAACCCCGACCTCTACTTCAAGAGGAAGGGCGGGAGACAGTACAACAGGTACTACTGAGGCGATACCATGCAGAACAAGCTATTCATGATCACCCTGGTCTCCGTCCTCGCCCTGTTCGGAGGATGCGCGGTCCTCTTCACAGAGGATACCGACGCTCTGGACAACGGATCGGCGAGCATGACGGTTGCCCAGGGAGGGACATCCAGTTACACATGGGCCCAGGCCTGTCCCGGTCTGGCGGCCACATCGACGTATGACAGTCAGCCGTTCTACACCCACAACCTCTCATACGGAGTCGGCACCAGCCAGGGTCCGATGGACGGCGCAAGGGTCAGCGGTATTACGATCTCGTGGAGCGCATCCGGACTCAGCCTGGCGGCGACCTCTTCTGTAGCCACGGGCACATACTACCTCAAGTTCTTCGACTGGACCACCGAGGACGACATCTTCGAGGTATCCTTCGCGGTCACAGCGGCAGGATCCGGTTCAGGCTCCGGTTCCGGCAACGTGAACTATACATCCCCCTCCGCGGTCGATGCCCTGACGGGATCCACCGTCACATACAGACCTACAGTCAACGTGGCATCCTCCACATTCACTACCACGACAGTTACCGGAAAGACCAACGCATCTTGGCTCACCCTGAGCAACGGCACCTTATCGGGAACAGCCCCCAGCGTGACCTCGATGACCACGTACTACTACTCCATCAAGGCCACCACGCCCGGAGGACAGCAGGCTGTGCAGACGGTAAGCTTCAATGTCTATCCTGTCGCTCAGATCGCGAATTCAGTGAGCACATCGTACAACCTCACCCAGAACTCCGCGATGACCGATATTGATCTCGCAGGCAACGTGAACATGACCTTCGGAAAGTCCGGGAACCTCCCCGCAGGGGTCACCCTCAGCAACGGAAAGATCAGCGGAACCCCCACGGAGTTCGGTGACTTCACCATAACCCTCAAGGGATTCACCACCGCCGGACCTTCCCAGACCGCGACCAAGAAAATCGTCTTCCATGTCGCGGAGCAGACCATGACCATCACATCACAGGCACCGACCGGGATCTACTATTCCGGAAAGAACTACACATACAGCCCGACTGTGAACATCTCCGCCGGATGCACCTGGTCGCTGACATCGGATTACGATTGGCTGGTCCTCAGCCAGGGAGTCGTGACGGGAACCATCCCCAATGACATCTCCGTCACTTCGGTCTCGTTCACTCTGACCGCGACCTCAGCAGGAGGACAGGTCAAGTCGCAGAACGTCACGTTCAACGTCGAGAAGACCGCCGCATTCACAAGTGTGCCCACGGCCGCATGCGTCGTCATCCCCGTATACACCTACGACGATGACGGATCCTTCTCCCTCCTCGGATCGCTGGGAGCATTCATGGGGCCACTCGCATCATTGTTCCTCCCCGGAGAGGGCGGACTCGATGCGACAGAGGCAGCATACGACAATGGAACAGCCCAGCTCACGGTCGTAAAAGGATCGACAGCGACATACACCTGGGAGCAGGCATGCCCCTCGATGCTGGAGACATCCACCTTCGATGATGCTGCTTTCTACACCCACGAGTTCTCGCTCGGTATCGGGGACACCTTCAGGCCCGCAGACGGAGCCGAGGTCCCCGGGATCACTGTGAACATGGCCTCCACAGGTCTCACCATAGCGGCGACCTCGGCCGTCGAACCCGGAGACTACTTCATCTCCTTCTTCGACTGGACCACAGAGGATGACCTGTTCACCATCGTGTTCTCAGTGACCGAGACGACATCCGGAGGATCCTCAGGCACCGGTGGCAACACCAGCGGAGGCTCTACCAGCGGCGGAAACACCTCTGGAGGTAACACCTCGGGCGGAAGCACAACACCCGCACCCGTGACCCCCGGAGACGACTCCACTACAGTCTACTCCGACGGAACGAGGACATTCAAGTTCGTCTGGACAGGCGAGGACGCCGACACCGTTCTCTGGGATTTCGGAGACGGAACCACCGGACAGGGATTTACCGTCTTCCATACTTATTCCGAGAATGGAACGTACACATATTCCTGCACCGGGGTCAACGAGCACGGATCCGACAGGGTCACAGGTACAATCGTCGTCGATGTGCCTCTGATGAAGCATATCCTCTCCGAGTACCTGATGTACATCATTGCGGCGATAATTCTCATCATCGCCATAGTGGCATTCGTCATCTACAGGAGAAGAAAGGCGCTCCAGTACGGAGGCTACTACTGAAACCAAGGGGCCTCGGCCCCTAACCTCCGGGTGATAACCATGAACCACAAGATTATGGGCCTGGCCCTTCTGATCGTAGCCATCTCCTTCGCGGGCGTAGCCCTCGCCGTATCGGAGGAGTCCGATGCTCTGGACAACGGATCCGCGAGCATGACCGTCCAGCAGGGTTCCAGCTCCACATACACATGGGCTCAGGCATGTCCTTCTATGGCAGCTAGATCTACCTACGATAACAGGTACTTCTATCAGCATGACATCTCGATCGGGGTCGGTACCTCGTCCAATGTCAGCGACGGCAACGCCGTCTCAGGCATCACGGTCACTTGGAACTCCTCTGGTCTGACCCTTCAGGCATCCTCTTCCGTCACTGCACGCACGTACTACATCCTGTTCTCGGACTGGACCACGGAGGACGATTCTTTCGAAGTCTCCTTCGCCGTCACGGCGGCATCCTCGTCCAACCAGTACACATGCTACCTGAAGTACAATGCCAACGGCGGATCCGGAGCACCCAGCGACCAGTCCTACTCAGGCACATCCACGAGCAACCACACGTTCACGATCTCCTCGACAACCCCGACGAAATCCGGTTACACGTTCAAAGGATGGGCAACTTCCAGTTCAGCCACATCGGCATCATACCAGCCCGGTGGCACCATAAGCGTCGGATACAAGAGCACCAAAACGCTCTATGCAGTCTGGGAACAGAACGTCACCAACATCACGATAACCGTGTACAAAGGGAACTGGGCATCGTTCAAGCTCCTGGGTGTGGATAATTCCAATGTCACATCCTCCAGCAAGACCTACACAGTCCAGTCAGGCACCACGATCGATGTCGATTGGTACGGAGCGTCGTCGACCACCTCGGGATCCCAATCCTCCGGAATGGTCACCACGACTTCGTATTCCTCCAGCTGTTACAACATGGTCAAGGCAACCAGCTTAACCTATCCCGGAGGCGGATCCGACTCCATGACTGCGGCTTCGGGCGGGAAGTACTATCCAGCGGAACAGATGACAAGTTCGACTTCCACTACGTACTATTTCACGATAGCATACAACGCGAACGGAGGATCCGGAGCTCCGGGCAACACCAACGGAGGCTCGGGATCATCGACCACGAAGTCCGTCACCCTGTCCTCAACAGTACCGACCAGATCGGGCTACACCTTCAAAGGCTGGGCGACATCGAACAACGCCACCTCAGCGGCATATCAGGCAGGCGGCTCGTACTCCTTCAGCTACGGAACCACCACGCTGTATGCGGTCTGGCAGCAGAACACGTACACCTGTTATCTGAACTTCAACGCCAACGGAGGGTCAGGTGCTCCCGGTAATCTGAACTATACGGGAACATCCACCAGTAACCACACGTTCACGATCCCGTCGACATCTCCGACCAGATCGGGTTACACATTCCTCGGTTGGGCGACATCGAACAACGCCACCTCAGCGGCTTACCAGCCCGGAGGATCCATCGCGGTCGCCTACAACGGAACCACCACACTGTACGCGGTCTGGAGTCAGGTCTCATACACCTGTCATCTGAACTTCAACGCCAACGGAGGTAGCGGTGCACCAAGTAACCAGAACTACACAGGAACATCTACAGGCAACCATACGTTCACCATTCCGAACACCGTTCCGACCAAGTCGGGAAGCGTGTTCCTCGGATGGGCGACATCGAGCACAGCGAAGACGCCGTCATACCAGCCCGGAGCATCGATAGCGGTCTCCTACAATGGGACCACGACGCTCTATGCAGTCTGGGAGACCACAATCGCTTTCACCAGCGCACCTACCGCCTCCTGCATCGTGATGCCTGTTATCACATACAGCGACGACGGCTCCTACACTATCACCGTGGGATGATACCATGTCCTGGACATCTATATTCAAGGTATTCTCATCCGCAGCCAGATCGGGAGGAGCCAAGGTCGGTTTCAAGGCAGGCGAGGCGATCGGAACGGGTCTGAAGGGATTCAGCTCATGGGTCTCTTCATGGAAGATAGGCAACGTGCTGAAGATCGGAGGCACCGGAGGGATAGTCGCAGTGATCTATTCCACCTGGCGTTCCGGGGTATCCGCTATAGCGGACGCCACCGGACTCTCGGAGGATACGACGGCCACACTGATCGGACTCACATTCGCGGCCCTGATCCTCTACGTGGTGGTCCGTCTCATCTTACCTCCCAAGGACAGGATGAGGTACGACGACAGCAGGTACGGATACGACGATTGGCAGTGGAGGGGTCAGAGATGAGGTCAGCTATCGCAACGATGGCCATCGTCATGCTGGCCCTCACCCTCGCCATCCCTGTGGTCGATGCCCAGGATGTGAACTATGTACAGCCTCCGGCAGCGGATGAGACCTTCATGATAACCATGACCAATCTGAAGTCCGACGACCCTACCCAGTACGTGGTCTACGACCATGAATCGGAATCGGCCAAGTTCTTCCTGGCCTATCTGATCAATCGTGCGGACTCCGGGAACACAGGCTATTCCTACGTGGAATCCCACTGCCTCCCGTCATGGATCTCATGGAACGTCACATCGGCATACGGCAACTACGAATCGGCGAAGCTCACGATAGCCATCTCCCCTGCCCTCCAGCAGGTATCCGAGGACACCCACGGCGACTACTGGATCCACTTCCGCTGCACCTACCCTAACGTGTTCGATACCGAGGTATCGACGTTCCTAATCAAGATCCATCTGGACGTACAGTGGAACGGATCAGTCATCGTGCAGGACCAGGTTCATCATACCTACGCCCTGACCTTCGACAGCCTGGGAGGTTCGGTCTGCCAGACATACTACTGGCAAGTATTGGCCTCAGACGACATCGGCATGCACTTCTTCGACACCACATCCGCATACCCAACCAAAGAGGGCTTCTCCTTCAAGGGCTGGAGCACGGTGAATGGGGATAACCAGCCGAACGATGTCTCCGACGACTTCCCTCTGATAGCGGCCAACGCGGACAGCGTGAACTCATCGGATCCGCTGAACATCGTCTACTCCAAGACCGTCTACGCCATCTGGGAGGAAGCGTCCTATCAGGACCTCCCGGACATGCTCAGGGACATAGTCTCACTGCTTTCCAACCCCGCGGTGCTGGCCATCATCTTCGTGCTGGTCATAGCGATAGCGTACATCGTCAGGATCAGACGTCTAGGCATGTGGGGGATGATATGATGGTATGGTTCCTACCCATACTCTCGGCAGTCGGAACGGCGATAGGTGGCATCTTCACCATTGTCGACCTCCATAACGCAAGCTCCATGGAGGACTCCATGACGCAGATGGACGCCTACATGGCCATGCTCGAGAACAGGATGACCCTTGACGAGTTCATCGCAGAGGTATGGCCATCTATACTCCTGATCGCAGGAATCCTGCTGGCAGGCTACATCATCGCCACCCCAAGAAGGAGGTATGCAAGATGAAGTGGACATTCTGGCTCGGATTCCTGAGCATGGTCCTGAACGTCCTGTTCATCATCGACTTCATGACATATGCCCTGTACGGAAAATCGCTTGCAGCCTTAGCATTCGATGACGGAGGAAGCCTCGCCGACCTCCTTCTCCAGTACTATCCGGAGATGACATCGGCGGAGTTCCTCGCGGCCAACGGGATACTCTTAGGAGTTTCAGTCCTCCTGCTGACCTTCTCGATATGGATCTCCTATTACGGTTCAGGGATCATCGTCGAGAACTCCAGCTGCGAGTGCAAGTGTCCGAGGAAGGTGAAGCCATGAGACTGATACGCATGATATCAGGCATCACCATCCTGTCGGCAAGCGCATGGATGGGACCAGCTCTGGCGAGCCTTCTGGGAGTGTCCGAGGTCTTCGGATACGTCTCCGTCTCGTCGCTTCTAGCCTTCCTCGGAGGATGCATCTTCTGGTCCGGACTCACGGAGAAGGGGATATCGGAGGCAATAGCATGAACTGGATCCTCTTCGGGGCGATGATCCTCCTGGGGATCGTGTTCTTCAGATGGTCCTTCAGACGCCAGGTCCGCAAGCTGGACACGGAGATAGCCTATGTCTTCTGAACAGGTCCCCGACCTCGAGCTCCCCATCCCGGAGATGCCCCAAGACCACGAAACCCCTCAGGACTTCAGGAGGAGGTCCCTCAGGAACCTGATCCTGATCATCCTCGCGATCGTAGTAGGAATCTGTGCTGGCGGATACGTCCTATACAGGTACGTCGGACCGGATACTCTCATTGACATCGTCAACGAGTACTGGCCCATCGTGTTCGCTCCCATACTCGGATGGCTGCTAGGCTATTGGGCGGTTCACAACCTCTACCATCCCACGGCATCATTCTACGGGTGCCTGGACCCCAACACCCACCAGTTCACCATCGTGAGGATACCGAACGAGATGATCAAGTACTTCGACCAGCCCGGCAACAGCGTCCAGTACCACACACCGATGAGCAACCGCTACTACCCGGTGCAGGACATGGACCTCCAGTCGGGAAGGATAGCGTACGCATGGCCGTTCGACTCGGATCCCCAGCTGCTCTTCTCGAGGGAGGAGAGTTACTCCAAGTGGAGCAAGTGGGTGCTCGATGTGGCGAAGGAGAACACCCAGCTCAGGGACAACCCTCTCCTGCTGGCGATCCTCCTTACGAGGAACCATGTCGGGAAGACCCTGGACGGCATCGCGAGGATGCTCAACATGGATGATCCGGACCTCAGCACCAAGGACTACTCCATGTCCGACCTCATGGACTCGATACACGGAAAGGACGATGAGGGAGGTGATAACGATGACGACAAGGAATGACGGCTCCGCCCCTCCGTTCTGGGTTCACGGCAACCCGGAGCGCAAGCGGATATGGTACATAAACCAGGCCTGCAAGGCCAACCAGAGGACATGCGACGACCGGGAGGACGATGACGATGACTGATAGCGCGGCCATCGACTACATCAGCGCCATGGAGCACGGCGTGATAATCGCCGTCGGCTCCGGGAAGCAGGGGAAGTCATGCAGCCTCCACAGTCTGCTGGCGTACTGCCACCCCGACCGTCCGAAGTACCTGCTGGACACCTTGAAGTTCGACGTCTCGATCTTCCCGGGATACCATCTGGTCTCCCAGACCAGCGACGTCCCGGTGGGGTCGATAGTGGTCGTCGAGGATGTCAACAGGATCTTCCAGTCCAGAGGCTCCGCAAAGAGGGGAGACATACAGGGTTGGCTGTCGATCATATCGCACAAGTCCATCATCATCGCGATCACCACGCAGAACATCGCGGACACGGACATAGCGTTCCTGAGGTCGCAGGATGCGATCATCATGAACAAGTGGATGCACCAGGAGGATCTCCAGTTCGAGCGTCCCGAGTTCAGGGCATCCCAGGCCTCGGCCAACTACGCGATCGATCTCGCGAACGCCATGCACCCGGATGTGGACAGGAGGGCATGGTGCTACTTCCCCAGGTTCGAGGATTGCGTGGCGATCCCCAAGGTGGATTGGTGGAGCTACGCCAACAGCCACATGTTCAGGGATGTGGTGATATGAGCGCCAACATATCGACCGACCAGGAACTGGACAGGATCCTCTCCATGAGGGAGGCCTCAAGCATCCCCCTCCCTCCGGAGATCGCATTGTCGGAGCCGAAGGACAGCAAACGGTTCTACGATTGGCTGTTCCCGTACAGGTTCCTCGGACTCGAGGACCATCCCGTGGTGCAGATGCTGAAGGACATCGAGAGGGAGAGGATGATGGCCGCCAGCATCAGCCGCGCCGGCTACCTCGACAGGATCTCCCACTATGGAGCGTACGTCAACGGACCGAAGCTCCATATCGTAGACCTCACGCATCCCACCCGGGATGACCAGCACTGAACCGTGGTGCCCCTGCGGGCCTCCGCCCCCGCACCGCACGGGGACCACGGGGCATCCAAATCGACGTCGCCCGACGGACGCGTCAGCGGACGGCGCAGACCCCGAGGGCATCGCCCGAGTGGGTCGGGCGACTCAAACAGGCCGCAGCGGGCGCCGTTGGGGCGCGAGCCCAGGCGACCGCCGGCCGCCTTCCAATCGGCGACGTCAGTCGCCGCTTCCCAGCAGGGGCACGATTCACGATCAAGACCGAAGGCCCTCAGAGCCTTCATTGCAGTATACTATGAGAACCATCGAAGACTACGATTCCAAGGCAGAGCAGCGCAGGCTCTCCTCCCTTATGGCCAATTTCGCTCTAGCCGAAAGGCAAGGCCTGGCGGAACAAGCTGCTCTCAAGAGGCATCAGGTAGTCGACTACGTCATGAACCTTCCCATACAGTCCTCCAAGTATCCTGCCATAGAGTACTTTAGACTTGCAATGCAAGTCGGAATACCGATTCAGGAAGCATACCGTCAGGTTCAGGAAGGAAAGACGGTATTCCAAGACCCCTCAGGCAACAACGTCTTCTTCCGTCCAGAGTTCCACGAGTTCATCGAGTGGACCATGCCCGGCCACGATTTTAACCGCCCTCAGGAGAAGGGGTGCGGCTTCATACGCTCTAGGGAAGGGGGCATAGTATACAGCATGTGCCCCGACCATCCGGAGCACTTCATCAAAGGCAAGAGGGTGCATTGCTGGTCCCTCCACTGTCCGGAATGCATGAACGATGAGGCCTTAAGACAGGGTGTCGAGACTGAGAAACCGTTACTCAGATACTCCAAGCTCATCGAGAAACAGTCCGGTCACCGTCCCGAGATCGGCCATTGGGTCGTGTCACCACCTCAGGAATGGGCCAAGTCCATGATGCAGACCAAGGACGAATACGATGAGATGCTGAGGATCATAGTAGACGACCTCCAGGAATGCGGAGGCAACGCAGGGGTCACCCTATTCCATCCCTGGCGTCAGAAGCAGACCGAGTGGCAGCTCGCCCCTCACTTCCATTCATTGATCTATGGCCATATCAAGACCAACAAGTTCAGGAGGCTACATCCCGGTTGGATAATAAAGAAGGTCCACCCCCATGAGAGGATCAACTCCATAAGGCACACGCTGGCCTATCTCTTCACCCACATGGGCCTCGGCATAGCAGAGAGGGATCCCGACGACATCGACTGGTTCGAGGAGACCATGAATCTCATGATCCCCGGAGTCAAGTCAGGCAAAGGCAAGTACAAGGACAAGGACTACGAGGACGAGTTCAACGGCAAAGGCCGCATGGTAGGCGACCTCTCAGGCGTCGACTGGGATCAATGGGTCGAGAAGAAGCTTCTCCTAAAGACCCGTCTCAGGGAATGGGGAGGAATCGGCCGCAACAAGATCAAGCGCATCGGCATCCACAGGCAGTACAAGATCAGAAGATGCAGCGAATGCGGGGAGCTCCTCAGAGTGTACGAGGGAGTCCACGACTCCATCGGCAACTACGTCAGGTACATCCAGGACAACGAGATAGTCTGCTTCGCCCAGCATTACAGCGTCGTGATGACCACGTACCTCCAGTTCAAGGAGCGCCTCAAGGCCAACGACCAGACCCTGACGGACTTTGCAAAGTCCATCCCATTCGCAGTATCCGATCTGGAATTCATTCCTCAGAACAACGATCTGGTCATGTCAGGACCTTTCGCAGAGCCGGACAGTTATTTTATCAGCCGTCAGGCTAGAGCTTACTCCGTAAGCGAGTGATTCAGTACCATTCAGGACCGCTGTCATCTTCTGTCTGAACGAAATTCCCTTCCTCGTCGAAGTATCCGGGATAGTCGGATTTCTTCCCATCGTAAGGTACTACCTTCCCGTCCCTTATGAGCTTCCAGCCGGGACGTTTCAGTTCCTTGCATTCATCAGGGGTAGGGGGCCGTTCATCATCCATTTCTTCGGGTAGAATGATGTGTCCTTCCTCATCGAAGTATCCCGGATAATCGGATGGTCCGCCATCATATGGGACCAATTTTACGTTGCGGACGATCATCTTCTCATGGTACGGCCATTCATCGTGCCCCCATCTGAAGGGATTCCCGTCTGGATCTATGAAATCTATAATTCTTGATTTTTCAGGTTTTGTATTTCTGATGCCCTTTTTCGATTGTTTTTTCGTTACCTTGTCTTTGGTCTCGTTTTTATCAGTTGACTTGCAGATTTTCGTTTCGTCGGACATCTTTGATTCACCTCTCTTATTATTCTGCGCTTATCTCTTCGAGCCATTAAATGTTTTTATGCAAGGATCTTTAGCATCATTTGTTACGATTATTGGATTGTTCTCTGTTTTTCCTAATGTAACTATTTTTTAGATGAATAGATTTCTAATCGTTGGTGGACAGTGCCAGAACTCTCTCGCAGAACCTTATATTCTACCTAACTATACTCCTTCATGTAGCCGATTCCGGTCAACAGGAAGGACGGTCCTTACCCTGAAAGGATAGGATAAGGGATCCGAACAGCAGCCTTCCCGAACCATCTTCTGAATCATCGGCTTCAAGCAATTACGACCGCGGAATCAATCAGATCACCGCATCGCAATCCGCGGTCGAAGGTCACGAGGACCGCGATCCCTCCGAAGCGTCGCGAGGAAAAGTGACCAATAATGTCAAACCAAATCAAGGATACAATCACAGTGGATCTCCACAATCAGATAATCTCGAACCTTCCGATAGTCGACCCCGATGAGCTCGAGGATGTGCTCATCAACGCCGCAGACAAGCTCACCGACGGCAGAGAGCCCGTCATCCTCGAAGCCCTCATGAACACCCTCGTGGACTTCTATGTATTCACATTCGAACCCGGGGACGACATCGAGGACATCGGGTTCCTCGTTTCCAGCATCGAGGACAAGGTATGCGATGCTGTCGCATTCAGGAAGGCCCTCATCCAGAACGGGGCCTATGACGCTCCGGAGAAGGATGTCCGTCCCCTGACCGTCGAGGACGTCCAGGAGATCAATGCCAAATTCGGCATCGAGGTCCCTGTTGAAGAAGAGGATTATGAAGACGACGATCTCCCCCAGCCCATCGAACCGGAAAGGTCCACGGAGGTAATCGACACCCCCGAGGACAAGAAGACGTTCTGGAAGATCCGCTGCCCGAAATCTATCGAGAAACCTGTTCAGAATCCAGTCGCCTCGGATCCCGATGACATCAGGGACAAGGAAATCCCTGGGATGATGAAGCGCTTCGAGTCCGATGGCTTTGAGGTCACAGTTTCCCTTGTACCTAAAAAGGAGTTCTGAACGCCTCTCCGAGGCTTCTCAAACATCGAACCTCCAGCGCAAGCTATGCAATCAAGGGCGATCGCGGCACCCTATCCGAAGCCGTGAACACAATCAAAGAATCAATCAAAGGAGACAATACAATGGCAAGATACATCTCATTGCTCAAGAAACAGGACGCGCCCAAGGACTATCAGTACGACGATTTCGACCTCTACGAAGCCACCGACGCAATTAGATACATAACGTACGCGATATGCGGCGATAACGACCAGTTTGAACTCGACGCGCTCATGATGGCCCTCGCCGAGGCCTACTCGGAGACCAAGGGCCTCGAGGACCACGAAGGACAGATAGACGTCATCCTCACAGATTTCGAAAGAAGGCTCAGGACCTCGTTCGAGGTCCACGACCAGTCACTTGAAGAGGCGATGGAATGCGGACTCTATCCCGATCCGGTAACGGACGAGGAGGACGATCCCGAATCCGAATCCGATACCAAAGATGCCGAAGACATCGATGACGAGGAACCAAACAGCAACGTCTGGACATCCTATGAGGACGCCGTCCTGATCAGGATGCTGGACGACGACGAGTACATCGTCTGCCCCGAACCGAACATCGCATCCGTCATGTGCCCCTGCAATCCCAAGCCGGGATTCTGCAGGAAGGATGTGGCGGAGATGGGCTACATCGATTCCGAGGACCGCGATCTCATCGAGAGCGTGACTGTCAGAAAGGTACCGGTCAGGAACTCGAGGCAGCCCTACGGAAGGTACGACATCATCTTCAAAGACTTCCCGGAGACGATAGAGTATGACGGATGACTACGAGCTCATCCCTCCGAGGAGGCCAAAGGGCATGCTCTATCCTCTGGGATGGGTCCGTCTTCCAAAGGGATCCAACCCCAAGAGGAGAATCCTAACCGAAGGCTTCCTGAACACCCGCATGCCCAGGACCAACACCATCGGGATGAACCAGCACTACATCGAAAGGATCATGGAGAACCCCAGGACCCCGATCGAGAACAAGCGCACAGCGTTCCAGTACGTCATGGATCATCCGGATAAGTTCATGGCCCTCTGCGACCAGACGGAAAGTCCGGATATCAACGAATGGGCCAGGAAGAAGAACGGCTCCGCCGTCTTCGGATGGCTGCAGACCTTCAGGGACCGCTACGGCTGGTACCGTCCGTGAGGCGATATCATGCTCAGGATAGGATCCAAGGTCGGCTACGACAGAAGCGGCAGGGTCACCGTCCCCAGGCCTCTAGCCGAGATGCTGAACCTCACCAAGGGCGACGACCTCGTCGTCTGGTCCGTCGAGGACGGCAAGGCGGTCCTCCGCAAGGCCACCACGCCGCTCTACGGCATCGACATAGAGCAGGAGGAGATAGAGCGCAACCTCAGGGAGTACGAATCGAGGTTCCCCAAGGACGCTTCCTATGAAGGCCTCTCCGAGGAGGAGCGCAGGAGATTGGCGGTCGAGGAATACCAACGCAGGAAATATACCAAACAGCAATGAAACAAGGGGGCGAAAGCCTCCTTCAATCCCATCATAGCATGATAATGTACATAATAATGTTTTATACTCCGACCGCATCCCTATATCCATGACCCAAATCGTTCCCATCACCGAGATGAGAGACACCTCCAAGATGTTCGACCTTTCAGAGAACCAACCGGTCTTCATCACGAAGAACGGCTACGGGTCGAGGGTCCTGATGAACATCGATCACTACAACAGGGTCAAGGACATCCTCCTCGACATCGAATTGGAAGAGAGGTACCAGAGATCGGAACAGGGAGGCAACGCCGACGCCCATCAGTTCATCAAGAGGCTCCTGAATGAGCGATTACCGCGTCGAGGTCTCGGCGGACGCCCAGAACGATATCGTATCGATAAGGGACTACATCAGGGACCGCCTCAAGAACGTCTCGGCGGCCGAGAGGTTCCTGAGGGACACCGACGAGGCGATAGGCTCCCTCGAGGAGTATCCCTACGACCACATGGTCCGCGAGGACCCCCGTCACGTGGGTACGGTGGAGAAGAGGCAGTTCAACTACAGGAGGAACTACTGCATCTTCTACATCGTCAAGGAGGACAGGAAGCTCGTCAGGGTGATACAGGTGGCCTACACCGGTCAGGACTTCGATGATCAGCCCGGACGCATGTGACCCTTCCGAACCTTTTATCAACCCTTGCGTAACCGCTCGAATCATTCTGCAAAGTAAAGTTACGACCTTTCACTACGCTTTTAATACTCCGGCAGAAATCATACTCTCGCCTAGGAGAAGGGCCGAAACCACATGGAATCGTGTGCATATTCTCATCGGACAACCGAAGCCCTTCGAACATCCGTAAGGCATCGAGAAAGAACCTCATTCATAGGAGGAGCCATGCAAGGTAAAGAGAACAGATCAGCGAAAGCCAGGTCTCCGGGATCGGATATCAACCTCATCCCTGGGATCTATGATAAGACGAAGCAAGCGATCGACTATATCGACAACCTCTCCGACCACGATCCGGAAGTGTCGAAGGCCATCTCGTCATGTACGAACGTGGCCATCTACACAAGAGAATCGCAGGTGGTTGACCCTCACCTGATCCAGGACGAGATGGTCATCGATAATGTCAATCACATGTATCAGATGAACGAGATGCTTGACAACGGCAGCTGGGAGAATCACGATCATCAATGCCCCCATGCGAAAGAATGCGGCAACGCAAGCTGCGACACCTGCGTCTTCGCACAGCTCAGGGTGGTGAACGTGGAACGTCTCAGGAGCGTCCTGACCTTCAAATCCGAGGTCAGATGGTCGGCATTGATACAACGAACCGCAACGCACGGAACACGAACGACAGTTACCTGAAACGATTTACCTCGCGGGGAGGCTCCCCGCACAACTTCTTATTTTCGTTTCTGTTGAAACTGAGACGAATATAGGTCAACATCTCAATCGCTGTTTTCTTCAGAGATCGTCCGATTTTGTTCGAATCATTCATTTTATCTAAGTTATCATAGAATTAACTTCTAAGGTTTTTATGAATGAGATTTTTATCATTCATCCGTATTTTCCTCTATGGCATTCATTCTTGATACCTCAGAGATAACCGCCGAGATCAACAGGATCGTTGATGAATCCGAAAGATTCATCTTCATAGTGACCGCGTCTCTGAATATCAACAGCCGTCTTCGCCGGTTATTGAAGCTCGCTGACGGCAAAGGGGTTCGCATCTTCGTCATCTATGGCAAGTGGGAGGTCAAGAACGACACCATGTCTTGGCTGAAATCCCTTGACAACTGTTCCATCGGTTTCATCAAGGATCTCCATGCAAAGGTCATCGTCAATGAGAATGAGGCGGTTCTTTCCTCGATGAATCTGTATACCTTCTCTCAGGAGAACAACGAGGAACTCGGGTCACTCTTCGTCAACGGCTTGGATGTGGATTGTTACGATCGCATCATCGATATGCTCGATAAATATTCGAAGATGTGCGAGAGACAGCACGGAGATTGGGATTACCGTACGATCTTCGGAACCGACGATCCCAAGCCATCGCTCCTATCGAGTTTCAAGAAGGGTTTCAAGAGCTCCTTCAAGACCTCGCGTCCCAACGAACCGGTGACGGTGTCACCGGAGTCGGTACCCGAACCGATCGTCGAACTGCCTTTGAAATTTCATTGCATCAGATGCTCCGCTTCCATCTCCGATTCCATCTACTGCACCAAATGCATGAAGTCCTGGAAGAGGTGGTCGAACAGGGATTATCAGGAGAAGGACGGAGTCTGTCTGATCTGCGGCAATCCTTTTGGTTCATCCTTTAACGACCCTGTCTGTAACGATTGCTGCTCCAAATATGACGACATCGGCACCCTTTTGGATAGGTTGCAGGGTATCTGAGGCTCCGTTTATTGTTTCAAAACATAGCTTCATTCTTTGAAAAGGCACTGATTCCAAATGGATCCAGGAGGGCGGTTGACCTTCAAGGCAGAGGTTGGTTCGTACGTATCGATACAACGATTCGCAACGCACTGAACACAACGTCAGTAACCTGAAAACATTTACTCGCGGGGAAGCCCCCGCATCAATCTTCCAAAAATCAATGAAATTGTTTGGGGTAAAGGGGCCTGAGCCCCTGTTTGTTCAGACCTCCATCATCACCTGGTCCAGCCATCTCTTGGCCACGGATGCTCCTTCATAACCCTCGGAGATTTCGCTGACGGTCTTCTTTCTCTCGATGTTGTTGAGTCCGAATCCGACGACGATGTTCGCCAGCTCGTGCAGGAGGCAGAAGTCCAGCACCTCGGAGGGAACGTTATCCTTCAGCAATCTCTTGTTCATGATGACGACCTTCATCAGGCAGCTTGACTGCCCTGCCTTGGCCACGGAATCGTTCTTCGACCAGAACAGCCTCAGCCCGTCGACCTCCGGGATCAGTCCGGCATCTACGAGCCTGTAGTATGCCTCCCAGAGCAGTCCGGTCTCCTCGGAGGACATGTCACCGATGGTCCTGCTCCTCTCGATGTACTTCTCCTGGTTCAGATCGCGGAACTCGCCGGATGTCAGCCAGGCGATTGTCTCCTCAGGGTATTCGACGTTCTCCTCTCCGCGGATCCTTCCGAATATCGCTCTTGCGATGCCTTCGACCACTCCGTTAGTCGCGTCCTGCAGGTAGTCGGACACAGTGAAGCTGATGCTTCTCATGGTCCTGCACCAGCGTACTTTCAGATCACGGTACGGAGCGAACTCCGCGGTCACTTCATCGAAGTGGAAATCGTTTCCGACCTTCTCGAAGGTCGCGTTCAATTCTTCAGATGTTACCATTTCTAAGCAACTCCTTTTCTTTCTTAGGGGCTTTTTCCGAACCCCGGAACGGAGTGCAAGCGAGGGGCCTATGCGGATGCGGCGAACGAGAGAACATCAAACAGGAAATGCGAGCCGCAAGACGCAATACGTCCCCGAGCGTTGAGTGAAGGGTGAGGTTTCAAAAAGCCCGGAAAAGGAGTCCATCCCGGTTGTCGTTTCATTTAGTCATATAAAATGGCCGTCGGTTTGCTCGCAAGATTGGAGTCAGAAGGTTGCCGGCTCGACCGCTTCATTGATAAAAGATCGGCAGATGACAATCATCCTCTACAGAACCTATACAGCATCAGTTTCAGTAACACCCTATCAAATGCTCTCGCCTTGCACTCGGTTTCAAATTTCAACAATGTTCTTTCTGTATAAGGACCACTTTTTCAACTTAAGATGAACATGTTGGCATGTGCTGCTGTTAAATGATTATTATCCTTTGTCAGCTTGTGAATTTGTTTTCTAATTATTGAAATAGTTCAACTATTATGCATAACTATGAAGACGGCTGTTAAAGCTACGATGCTGTTTGTATCGTTCTTATTAGTATCATCTATGTTCTTTGTTAGTGATGATCCTATTGATGCTGACGACATTGTTGTAGAACAGATAGGGTCTGGTGTGACTCTTACGTGGAATAAGATACGGGTGTTGCCGACATTACTACGACACAAGAGCAGGCCAGAACATATGATTATTCTGATGGCTCATCACCTCTATACAGGAAGAGTCTAACTAGTCTCAGGATTTCGGATGGAATCGTTTATCTTGGTAATTATCTCTTTCAGAGTACTAGTTTTGATGATTTCTTTATACCTTTTTCTATTCAGCAGATAGGCGAAGGAACCTTCAAATCATCCTCAATAACGTCTTTGGATCTACCTAACCTTGAATCAATTGGAAAAGATGCATTTATGGGTTCAGCTATTGTTTCAGTTAAATTATCTCCAAATACTACCAGCATAGGTGAAAGAGCATTTGCTGGTTCAAGTTTATCGAGTATTGATTTGAAATCTGTTAAGACTATAGGCGCACGTGCTCTTTCTCTTACTAATATTAGAACTCTAGATATCCCTTCAACTGTTGAAGTAATTCCTGAGAGTCTTTGTTGGCGTGCTACACAACTATATTCCGTTACTTTACATGACGGTCTGAAAAAAATAGATAATTTTGCCTTCCAAGAAGCTGGATTGATATCTATTTCTTTCCCGTCTACTTTGACTTACATAGGCACGGGTGCATTCATGAGTACTAAAATCACAGGCATGATAGCATACCCTCATTCGCTGACTCATCTAGATGGTATTGTTTTTGGCGACACTGGTGTCACTGGGTACAAATTCCCCGCTGGAATCAAAGAAGGCACTGCAATTGGCGGTTTTGGAAATGTGCATTTCTATAAGGATGGTGTAGAGTTAACGAATGTAGATTTGTATAATGGTGCTTTGTGGGGTAGAATATGGTCCGGAACAACTACTTCTATGACCTATCAAGGGGAGTATGTACCTACCTTTACTGTTTCATTTTCAGCTAATGGGGGTTCGTTGTCACCTCCTACATCATTCTCAGCATCTCCCGGAGATTCGTTTTCTGTTCCCAGTTATACAGGTACTAAAACAGGATATACCTTTGATTATTGGTCGTGCAGTGATGGTACCATTGCTTATCCTGGATCCACTAAGATTATGCCTTTTAGTGATCTTTTACTAACAGCACACTGGTCTGGAGCCAAGCATACTGTTTATTATGACGTCAATGGCGGTTCTTCAACGGTTCCATCGATAACTGTTTCTGAAGGTGAAGTCTTTTCTCTTCCATCATATTCTGGTACTAAGTCCGGATATTCTTTTGTCGGTTGGACATTAGGTTCAACAACGTATAATGTTGGTTATCGGATCACCATGGGTTCTTCTGATTTGACATTTGTTGCCAGTTGGAAATCGGTTCCTTCTCATACAGCTTATTTCGATGTTAATGGAGGTACTCCTTCTGTTCCTTCGTTAACAGTCTATGAGGGTAGCAATGCAAGTATTCCTTCTGTTTCCCCTACTAAAACGGGATATGATTTTGATGGTTGGACTTGTAATGGAAAGAAGTACTATCCTTCCAACGTTTTCACGATGGGTACTTCAGACATGTATTTCGTTGCTGACTGGGTAGAGCATGTTGTAACAACATACACCGTCAGTTATGATACTAAGGGTGGTTCTGATTCTGTGCCTTCTCAACATGTCCAATCTGGAAGTAAGTTTTCTGTTGCATATTATTATGGATCAAAAACAGGCTATACTTTTGACGGTTGGAGTTATGATAGTTCTATTTATTATCCAGGTTCTTTGATGACGATGGGTAATTCCGATATTACCTTCAAAGCTGTTTGGAAAGAAACACCACAACCTACTCCTTCCCCAGGATCCGATGTCATTGTCATTTTCGGGTTTGAATTGACTTATATGACTCTGACCCTGATTGGGATCATCGCCATTATGGGAATTGCATTAGTAATTCTTCTCATAAAGCGCAGATAAATAATACTGAGCGGGTGCTCCCGCTCAGTTTTTAACCTATAATTTTAAAAGTCAATTTTTTTCCATCGTAATAGTCCTGAATTTTACAGGGAACGCCTGATTCCATCACCCACATGCTATCTCCATTCCCTCCGAAGTGGTATGTCACCACTTTTTGTCCGTGATAGCTTCCATACTCCATGTCAGAGTATCTCGTATATGTTTTCAGATATGGGTTAGCTTCCTGTATGAGCTCATTGGTCTTTTTCATACCATATGGTGTCGGATCCATCGGAACCGGTTCTACGGGTTTGATGCTGTTAGGCTCCAGTACTACGGAAGCTCCCCCTACGTAAGTTTTTGACATATTGTATGACACAATGTTCCCGTTCGTGAATTTTATAGAGAGTGTTGCTTTGTATGCCGATCCATTCTCATTCCACGGGTCAGTTTCATATTGGTATGTTCCGTTAGCTGGATTAAAACTTCTTTCAGTCGATGTTTTGCTGCTACCGTTGTTGCTACTGTTATTGTTATCATTGTCTGAGGATTGTAATGCATAGATTCCAACTCCCGCGACTACTATAGCAACTACAATAATTGCAATTGTCGTGCTTGCTTTCATTCTATCTAATAGTTAATTGCAGTTTTACTGATAAAAATTTAGGGTTTTTAAACCCTAAAAAATCAGGAACTCTTTATTAACTTCATACAACCCATATGTATTCCATGTCTGACAACATCATTGACAAGGACAAGGAATGGCTTAAAGAGAGAATAGAGAGAGGCATCGACGGTTTCATCGACTGCGAGAGAGTATATCTCACCACTCTATTGATGAAGTACGTCTACGAGGACATCTTCCTCAGCGGCTGCTCTATCAACAGCCGCGACGAGGCCACCTCAGAAGCAATCCTTCAGATCAGGGTCCCTCTTCCGGATCCCGATACATGCGCAGAGCTAGTAGACGGATTGAAGCCGGTGAGCATCTTTACAGAGCACTGATCGGCTGTAGATCCGGCATGTAGCGCAAACACTTTCATGCCTGCCTGAATTCAGGTGGGCATATTCTTATTCGATGCATTGTCTCGTTTAATCCAAATATGTAAACCCTGATTCCCCTTTGCTAACTGTCATGGAAGGGGTTATTTGTCGGGTCTTTCAACAGAGATGAAGAATAGTGTCAAGAAGCTTTGGGATCTTTTCTGGGCCGGAGGTAGTGACACTGAATCAGTTTCCATCATAGAACAGATCACTTATCTGATGTTCATTCACGATCTGGACGATATGGATATCGATGGAATCGAGACATCAAATCTGTTGGGAATCCCTTACGAGAGCAAGTTTGTCGGTTCTTTTTCCTCTGAGGAGAACAATATAGTCTGGGATAAGCATGATTTCAAATGGTCCGTTTTCAAGGATATGAATCCTGAAAGAATGTTCGCGACCGTCAGAGACGGTGTATTTCCATTCATTAAGACACTTCATGGTGAGAAGGATAGTGCATTCAGCAAGTTCATGGCGGATGCCAAGTTCACCATCCCTAACCCCGTTATGTTCACCCGTGTCGTCGACAATCTCGATGAAATCTATGAGATAATAGAGCGTGAGAACAACAATGATGTCAGAGGAGACCTCTATGAGTATCTGCTCGGAGAACTATCAACGCAGAAGAAAAACGGTCAGTTCAGGACACCAAGGCACATCATTCGCCTCATGGTCGATCTCATGCAACCGAATACGGACGATGTAATCGCCGATCCTGCATGTGGAACCGGTGGTTTCCTCATCACTGCTGCGGAATATCTTACTGAACACCATCAGGATAAGCTTCGTGAGGACTCGGTTCTTTACCATTACAATAATTCGATGTTCTCCGGTTTTGACAAGGATCCGCATATGATCAGGATTGCCGCAATGAATATGATGTTGCATAGGATCGAGAATCCAGACATAGTTCACAGGAACAGTCTCGAGGATGATTATGTTATCGATGATAAGTATTCGCTCATACTTGCGAATCCGCCTTTCACCGGTAAGATCACAGACAAAATCTTGGTTAAACCCGATCTTCTTACTATAACTGATTGTACAAAAACTGAACTTCTTTTCCTTTCTCTTATGGTTAAGTTGCTGAGAGTGGGCGGTAGGTGTGCGGTCATTGTTCCTGAAGGTGTTTTATTCTGGGAAACAAAGGCCGCAATATCGATTAAAAAAGAAATTGTTGATAAAAATCAATTAATTGCTGCAATTACTTTGCCGAAAGGAGTTTTTCTTCCATATTCAGATGTTTCTACATCTATTCTAATTTTCAATAAGACTGGTTGTGGAGGTACAGACAAGGTATGGTTTTATAATATGGAATCTGACGGTTTTACTCTAGATACAAGACATGATCCTATTGATGATAATGATATTCCTGATGTCTTAAATCGTTATTTTAATCTTGATAATGAAGTCGGTAGAACTAGATTAGATAAATCATTCATGGTATCGAAAGATGAGATTGTGGAGCATAATTATAACTTGACTTTTAAGGAATACAAGGAGATCGTCATTAAAGAGATTCAGTATAGGCCACCTTCAGAGATTCTTGATGATATTATTTCGAATACTGAAAAGACTATCCAATCGTTAAAACAGTTCAAGGATTTGATCTGAATGACATCGGTATCTGGTTCTATTGTTCTTTTAAAGCCATATGTTGTTGCTGATAATATTAGAAATAAATCTGATGATGAGATTCCAGTATATAGTGTAACTCGCGATAGAGGTTTTTGTACTTCGTT
Organism: Thermoplasmata archaeon; assembly: GCA_015063285.1. Taxonomy (NCBI): domain Archaea; kingdom Methanobacteriati; phylum Thermoplasmatota; class Thermoplasmata; species Thermoplasmata archaeon. The sequence continues at coordinate 67,402 of SUST01000002.1, read as the reverse complement.
TTTTGATAAAGATATGTCTAGCGATGACAAGACAACTTATAAGATAGTCCCTAGAGGTCATTTTGCTTACAATCCTCTAAGAGCAAATGTTGGCTCCTTAGGTTATCAAAATGTTATGGATAGGGTTTTGGTCAGTTCCCGTTATGTAGTTTTTAAACTCACAGGTGATGAAATCTATCCAGAATATTTAGAATTACTTTTAAAAAGCGATCTTTATTTGCAGATTATAGACGCGATATGCAGAGGATCTGTTAGACCTGAGCTTACCATATATCTTTTACAAAAAATCCCTATTAGGTTGTATAGTGTCGATATTCAAAAAAAGTTTGTTGAGAATATTAATAAAATAACTGATATGATCGAACGGTATGACACGTTAATTGGCCTTTACGATGAATTAATAAAATCCAAATTTAATGAGTTGTTCGGAGATCCGTTTTTCTTTCCTAAATACTCTCCCAAACCATTTATGGAATGTATGGTTTTTAATCCGAGTAAATCAGAAATTAATCATTTGGATGACGAAATTCTTGTTTCTTTTGTTCCGATGGAAAATATTGGTTCCAATGGCGTCATTAGTCTTAATGATGTTAAACAATTAGGTGAAGTCCGTGAAGGTTATTCTTACTTTAGAGATGGGGATGTTATTTTTGCTAAAATAACGCCTTCTTTTGAGAATGGTAAAGTTGCAATTGCAGATGGCTGTACAAATGGTTTAGCATTTGGTACGACTGAAATCCATGTTTCTCGTCCCATCCCCGGCGTTTCTAATGCGGTATGGCTTAAATATCTTCTTAAGTCAGATACTCTTAGACAATTGGCTTCCAATAAGATGAAAGGTACTGCCGGTCAGCAGAGAATACAACAGTCATTTTTTGAAAAATTGTCTATTGGACTTCCACCTATTCCGATTCAGGAATCTTTTGCTGCATTTGTCCAGCAGATTGAGAAGATGAAAAATGATGTGATTAATCAGCGTAATAATTTAATTCAATTATCAAAATCCATTCAACAAGAGTATTTCTCTTTGAAGAAAGGATGAGGTGTTCAGATGGGTAATTCATACGGTCCACTCAGTTATCTTGTGTTCACTGAGAAGGATACTCGTGATAATTTCATCGATAAGATGCTATCCGAACAAGGATGGAAACTTCATGAGAACTATGAGATTGAGTCCAGGGTTTCTGGTAATAGTACCCAATCAGGTATTGGATTCTCCGATTATGTTCTCTATGACAAGGACCACACTGTTCTTGCCGTGGTAGAGGCCAAACGTACATCCATAAATCCCGAAGCTGGCTTGTTGCAGGCCCAGGAGTATGCTGACTATTATCAATCACATGATTCAGCCAATCGCCGTCCAGTGGTCTTTCTGACCAATGGTGTCAAACTTATGATTCTCGACAACATTTCTTTGCGCCCTATACACGGTTTCTATTCACAATCAGATCTTCATACCTATCATGAATTATCCCGGTACAGGGCTGATTCATTGACTTCTGCTGAGATCAAGGAATCTATTGCTGGACGCCCTTATCAGATACAGGCTATCAAACATGTCAAGAGACAATATTCTGAGGGGAGACGCAAAAATCTCCTTATCATGGCTACCGGATCTGGTAAGACCCGTGTGGCCGCATCCATCTCCGACATCTTTCTTAATTATGGTTGGGCCAAGAATGTCCTCTTTTTCGCAGATAGGAAGAAGCTTGTAACTCAGGCGTACGGTACCTTTGATTCAAATCTACATTCTTACGATCCTACTATGGTCTATGGGGATAATCCCTCGCCTAATTATAAGTCAAGGATTGTCATTTCGACCTATCCTTCGATGGCGTCTCTTCTCAATAGGGATGGTGCTACAGGCCGCATCTATTCCCCTGGTCATTTCCAATTGGTCATTCTTGATGAGGTCCACCGTTCAGTCTATGAGAAATACAGGGCGGTCTTCGAGTATTTCGATGCGTATGTACTCGGTCTCACAGCCACTCCCAGGAACAGTCTTGACGAGATATCCACTTTCGAGCTTTTCGATATCGACGATAGATCCTCGGTATATGAGTACAGCTATGACGAGGGTGTTAAGCAGGGGGTCCTCAAACCTTTCAATCTTACCGACGTTGATATGAAGTTCAATCGCGAAGGGATTAGATTCTCCGACCTCACTCTGCAGGAACAGGAACGGTTCAAGTATGAATTCATGGATGAGAATGGTATCGTTCCGGACTTCATACCGCCTCAGAGTTTCTATAGGAAGGTCATCAGCCGCGATTCAATCCGTAAGGTGATACAGACCCTGTGGGAAAAAGGAATCCGCGTCGATGAGGGGGCAACTCTTGGTAAGACGATCATATTCGCTACAACTCATCAGCATGCCGAGGCCATCAGGGACGAATTCTATGCCATGCTTCCCAACCAAGATAAGGATGCCTGTGTCGTCATCGATTATAAGACCAGTTCAGGATCGTCCAGAAGAAGGGAGTCTCCTGATTCGTTGATGAAGAAGTTCGAGGATAAGGACAGCACGACCCGTATCGCGATATCGGTCGATATGCTTGACACTGGTGTTGACATACCTTGCATCCTCAATCTGGTATTCTTCAAACCCATCTATAGCAGGATAAAGTTCTGGCAGATGATAGGTCGCGGAACCAGGCCTTGTGATGACCTTATCGACGGTATGCCGAAGGACCATTTCCAGATCTTCGATTTCTGTGGTAATTTCGAATATTTCGATGAGCATCCAGAAGGTGTGGAACCACCGAGCAGTATCTCTGTTTCCAAAGCCCTTTTCATCCAGAGATCCAAGATGATTATCAAACTGCAATCCGGCCAGTTCAGCAGCCCAGAATATGCCAAGATGCGTTCAGATCTGGTCAATGATGAATTGTCAGATGTCAGAGGCATTTGCCTAAATAATTTCGACATTGGTCTCGATAGGGCATTCATCCAGCAGTTCTCGGATGAAAGCTCTTTCCAGATGCTTACGGATGATGATTTGGACATTCTGACCGACCATGTCGCATCTCATATCGAGTGCAAACAGGACGATGTCAACAAGTTGAGGTTCGACAATCTGATGATGTCTATCTGCAATTTCGTTTCGGACGGTATCGTTCCAAGGAAGCATATTTCCGATCTCGTCAGAAAGGCTAGCTATCTCTATAACCGGTGCTATACGCTAGCTAATGTCAAGAGCCATGATGCGACCATTCGCAGGTGTATGGATCGCGATTATCTTGTCTCCTGTTCCGTCATGGATTTTGAGAAGATCCGTCAGGAGTTACGCGACCTCATGAATCTAATCGAGAAGGAGGAGAAGATGTATACGACAAATCTCTCTGACGACATAAGATCCATAGAGGACAAAGGGTTCGAGCTACCCGAGTTCCAATACACCGATTACAAGAAGAAGGTGAGGAATCTTATCGAATCCCATATGGATTATATCGCAATTCAGAAAATACATACCAACCAGCCTTTGGATGGGGAGGATCTCCAGGAGCTTGAGGATATCCTCTGGACAGATCCCGAATCCAAATCCGAGTTCGAGTTAGAATTCAAGGATGTATCGGTCAAGCTTCTAGTTCGCCAGATTGTAGGTCTGGATAGGGAGGCTGCCTACAAGATATTCGCAAAATACCTGTCTTTATCGGATCTCAGCGACAGTCAGATGTATTTCCTCAACGAGATCATCGAGCACGTTGTCATGTATGGTGTCGTTGACAAGAAGAAATTGTCAGGCAAGCCCTTCATCAATAAAGGTAGTATCAATCAGATATTCAAGGAGGATCATGATGTCCTCGATAACATACTTAAGGCGGTTCAGGAGATCAACATCAATGTTGATTATGACGGTACATCGCCTTTGGTCGAAGTGTGATTATTCATCTTCATAATCTCCTCTTTTAACGTTCACCTTCTTCTTTGCAGGCGTCTTCCTGTCCCACATATAACTGCTGCAGCACACCTGTCCGCTGTTCTTCCAGCATTCGGAATCCTTGTCCCTGTTGGAGGATTTCTTTCTTAGACATGTCTTGCAGCACTCCTCCACCGGATACATCGCAAGGTTCCTCAGTGCGGGGACGTCGTAAGACAATTGCAGTTGGATGCCGATCCTCTCGGCGCATTCGCATATCTGGTTGAACTGCTCGTTCGGTACCATTCCGTTGGGGATGTCTCCCTTCAGACTGATCTTCTTCGCATCTTCCACTGATATGTTTCTGGAAAATGGTCTCAGAGCCGGTGTTCCATACACGTATTCCTTTCTCCAGGCCATCATATCTCTCGGAAGCTGGTGCTTGTAGCATTCGATTGCGAAGTGTTCAAGATCCATCGTTGGGTTGTAGGGATGCAGGTTGTATCTGTCGATCTCCTCATTAGAATGTATCTCTGCGAGATACTCTCCAGAATCGAGTTTGATATGCAGTGTATCGTTATCTATCCATGCCTCCTTCAGAGGCTCGTAGATCCATTCGCGTATCTGCTTCCCATCGAGGTAATGCCACTTGTACGGATGCGGGTCGATGCAGTCCATCACCTCTCCCGTGGACTTCACCATCTTTTTCATACCTATCCCCCTCTGCATCCAGATGCAGGCATCCCAGTCCTTGAATCTGGACTCATAGGAACGGGTATGGTCCACTTCAAGGCATCTCAGCCATGAGCCCTTCCCCGAGGGCATCCTGTTCAGATCCTCGACTATGGCCTCTGCATCCATCCTGTAGATTCCCTTGTGGGTCCCGTCATAGTCTTCCAGCCATTTCGGTTCCGATGATACTGGGATGTCGTCGAATGCGAACAGTGTCAATTGCTTTGCAGCGTTCATCTTATCACCCTGTAAATGGGGCCTTTCGGCCCCTTCGGAGGTCAGTACTCCTCTGGTGTCAGGATGGTCGTGACCGACCTGTCACATTCGGTTATGATGTAGATCTTTCCGAAGTCGGTCTCGTATGAGCTGAAGAGGTTGTCATAGGTGAATCCCTTCTCCTTCTCCTCATCCAGGGAGTCCTGGTTGAGCTGCTTGTCGTCGTCGCACAGGTCTCCCCAGTCTCCCTGGCAGTGCCTGTCCAGGCAATTCTGGATGGTCTCAATCGCCTGGGATCCGAGTTCCATTATCTCTCTGATTCCTGGTGTGGTTACAACTGGTCCAGTCTCGAAGAGGCTCATGCGATCACCTCCTTGGTGGAATCCACGGAGACATGTCCTCTCATATCATCAGGGACCAGTATCGACTCCCTTCCGTCCTTCCACTGGAATCTGGGAAGCGTCTGTTCCTCTCCGTTCATCTCCACGATGAGTTCCATGAACGGTTTGTCGACGACTTTGAGGATATTGTCAGGCTGCCTCTCGTTCCGAGAGTAGTAGGATCCGATCTTGAATCCGGTGCATCCCAACCCTTCCTCTTTCCTCTTGTTCATCTCGTAGGAGTAGTTCCAACAGACGTCGGAGATCGTCCTTCCGTGATGCATCAAGCAGTCGATCATATCTCCGCCTAACTGCTGGTTCTCGGGCTGTTCCTTGTCCAGATAATGGAGGAACTCGCACAGTCCGTACTCGTTCTGCTCCCAGGTTGAATCGTAGAATCTCCTTCCCACGATCTTCCAGTCCTTGATCAGGTAGACTCCGTTGTCTCCGTTGTCCATGTCCAGACACTTGATGTCGTCTATTCCCACAGAGCATCCGTCTGCTCCCATGAAGTTACCGATCACCTGAGTCAATCTGGCCCATCCGTAATCGTCGTTCTCCGGTCTCCTGAAGGCCCTCAGCCTGCAGTACTCCAGGAATCCCTGAACGCTGTCGCGTCCTCCGTTCCAGTGCAGATAGATTCCGAGTCCGGACCTCTTCTCGAAGTTCTCTTCGGTCGTGATGACGGCTCTGTTCCCCATCAGATCACCCCGTTCATCTTCGCTTCCGCCATGAACATGGCGTAGTTCTCGTAGTCGGGTGTGCTCATCAGGATGTCAAGCACTTCCTTCCTGTCCGCGAACATCCCTCTGAAGGGTTCGTCCGGGCACATGATGACCGGCTTCCTTTTCGACTTCCTCACGGTCGCGACGATCGCGGGGATTCCCATTCTGTGTTCTTTGTCGGTCTTCCTGATGACCAGTCTGTATCCTGTGTACTGGTCCTGGTCGATCCTGAGGTTCTCGCTGTTCAGAACAGCGATCTGCCAGTCCTGCATTCAGGCCACCCCCTCATTGCTTGCGAGCATGTCCTTTACGGTCAGGATCCCGAGGGCGTTCAGCCTGTAGCACATCCTTTGTGCGTATGCCCTTTTAGGGCTGGCAGTCACATGCCTCTGGAGGTGGTACACGAATCCCTTCTCCTCCAGCTTCTTGATCTCTACGGCCACGTGACTCCTGGAGATCCCGATCGCTTCCGCGATGCCGTCCTGAGTTGTCTTATACGGCATCTCGTATGTGTTCCCGATTCCCAGTTGTCCGTACAGATGGATCAGGATCTGCTCCTGTCTGGTGGTCATCAGTAACACCTCGCAAGGCCTTCTTCGGTGTAGTTGCCGTCCTCGTCCAGGGGGTAGACGTAGGGCTGATCGTCCTCGATCATGAATCCGAGGTGTCCGTTCCCGCATTCGCGTATCCATGCCGCGAGGAATGCGATCTCTCTGTAGTCCCTCTCATCCAGCATCCTCTGGAGATCCCAGTGGTCCCATCCGTAATCGAGGATCTCGACGATGTCCTCGACGCGGAGCCTGTCCAACTCCGCCTCTCCTTTCAGAATCTTGAAGTCGTTTGAGAAGTCGTTTCCTAAGGGGTTTATCTGGTTTCCGTGTTCATTCTCTTTGAACATTTCTTTCAACCCTGGGCTTTCTTCGAAACCCAAGCGGTACGGAAGGAGGGCCGCATGCACGTAGCTTAACATTGAAAATGGAAAGCCCGATGATGCGGCCCGATATCAGCGAAGGGTGGAGAAGAAAAAGCACGGGGTTGTTTCATATCCATCGATCTCTATTCGTATCCATGGTCACCGAATTGTTGGATAGGGATGTGCCGGAATGCGTCCAAGCTCTCTGCAAGGATCTCAGGTGCGATTTCATGGTCTACTTCTGCACACATGATGGCTCCGATGTGTTCTATCCCGATTTCCTTCCGGAGAATCATGAGTTCGGCCGCCTTCAATAGATAATATAGAAGGATGGCAGACTGAAGGAGATCCACGGCACCGAGGCTTTGTACTTCAGAAAGATGTGCTTCGACGAATGCCCTGCGTTGTACGATGACCCGGAAGACGACGAGTGATTCCTGTACGTTCACTCTCTGATGGCGTCCTGGATGGTCCTCAGGCACTCTGCGACCTTCTTCCCCTTCGCGGTGGTCTGCAGCTTCTTCGTCGGCTTTCCGTTGACGTTCATGTACCTGACGTAGCCCATCGTAATTAGATATTGTATGCGCGAGTAGATCGTGTTCCTCTTAGGATCCGTATCCGCCGCGATGTCCGATTTGATGCTGCCCGGATACTCGTCGATCATCAGGAGGCAGTACATGGCGTACCTCTGCTCGAGATCCAAGAAGGTGTCCTGCTCGATGATGCGTCCCTCTCCGGTCATTTCGGTCACAATGTGCCTTATTACCTACATCTTTTAAATCGTTTCCTATAACATATGTGTTTATTCCTCCAATACTTGAACAATTTTACAACTACTTTTAACAGTATTCCGTCAAAAGTTGGGAGAAAATTAAATACACGAACGCCATAACGAGGGATAGAGAGGAACGGTGAAGGATACCGGACCCCTCGCAAGGAAGAAACAAATAGGAGGCAAGATAGGAATGGGAAAGTATCCGTTCAAGGACTTCGCGGAAGAGTATCTGCAGAAGGCGAAGACGTCGTTCACCGACGAGACCTACAGGAACCGCGAGAGGAGATACCGCAGGATGAACGCGTTCGTCGTGGACCTCAGGGAGAGGAAGCTCATATCGACATCCTCACCCAAGCAGTTCACGGAGAAGGACATCGAGGTCATCCTCAGGGAGGACTCTCAGCATCACAGCCCCGCCGACATGGCGCATGAGATCAACGCTCTGAACAAGCTGTGCAAGTTCTGCGGCAACTACGTCGTGGAGCCGTGTCTGGATCGCAACCCGGAGCTCAGACCGAAGAATAAGAGCGGCAAGCGCAAGTCCTCTATGTCCGACGAGACCTACCAGGCGATTCTCCAGAGGGGACTGACCGTGGATCCCGCGGACTTCAACCGCGTAAGGGCTTACGCATTGGTGCTCCTGTGCATAGACACCGGCACCAGGAACAAGGAGATCCGTCTGGCTGAGGTCAGCGATATCGATACCCGGGCATGGACCTTCGACATCGTGCATGTCAAGGGAGAGGCATCCTATGGGGAGGAGCGCATCGTTCCGATCCGCGAGGAGATCAGGCCCGTGGTCAAGAGATATCTCGAGGCCCGCACCAAGTGGATCTTCGACAACCACTGCCCCTCCAAGGCCCTGTTCCCGTCCAACTCCAAGCAGAGCAAGGACGGCTTCATGTGCGGTAACTCGCTGCGCAGGATGAAGGAGATCGTCGAGCAGGATCTACAGATCCGCTTCGAGCTCCGCGAATGCCGCAGGACCTTCGGGCAGAGATACATCGACCAGAACCTCGAACTGACCTCCGTAAGCGTTCTCATGGGCCACGCATCGACGAGGACCACCGAGAAGTACTACGGCAGGCAGAAGAACATCATGGCGATTGAGAAGGCCCGCAGGACATGGTCTTCCGGCTCTGATGAAACCCCTTCCGAAAACCCCCTTCCCCCCTCCGGAGAGGGGAGTTACGACAACGAGCGGACAATGGGCCAACTGTGACTGGTGGACAGGCACGGAAAAAAGGTGGACAGAACCGCAAAAATGGTGGACAAGCCAGAAAGTCGATTTTGATGATCTGGGTGGACAAAGAAAGTGGACAGTGTGGGATTTGAACCCACGACCTCCTGCTTGCAAAGCAGGCGATCTTCCAGCTGATCTAACTGCCCAGTAAACCCCCCTATTTGAATATTGAATATAAACCTTATGGTAGGAGTTAAAACGAAGATTATGTGAGCGAAAAACAATCCAGATTCACAGAGGCCTGTAGGAGAAACCAGAAGGCCCCGAACATATAAACCGGCGGTAACTCCGCCACCCTTTCCCACTCTTCCGTGGATTCCAGCAATAGTCTTTTAAACTGATTATGTAGTCAAAATGATTGAAATAAGAAAGACCTGAAGGTGTAATTATGAACAATGCCACTTACACGATGAGGATGCCCTCGAACTACGTCGAAATGAGCTCTTCCGAGATGGAATACGACGGAGGATGGAGCTGGAATAAGGCCTTCTTCACAGCCGCAATCGTAGGGGCAGTCATAGCAGGGGTAGGGGCGATAGTCCTAACCGGAGGTGCGGCAGCATTCGTTATGGCGGGAGGGGCCACATGTACGCTTGCAGGCCCGAGTACCGCAATGGGTATCGGTGCGGCGATATTAGGCGTAGGAAGTACCGTTTCGATAGGGTCCGTTGGAGGCTTCTTGTTCACCTCAGAATAAGTCTGTATAAACACAATTCAGAAAGATCAAGGAAGCACTGGGATGACATATGCTACTGAAGGATTGAAAATGCCCACGAACTATGTGGACATGTCTTCAACTGAAATGGAATTCGACGGAGGATGGAGCTGGAAGAAGTTCTTCGTCGGCGTAGCCATAGCGGGTGCGTTCATCGCCCTCGGCGGAATAGGTGGAGTAGTCGGAGGCCTCATAGCTGGGAGCGGAGCCTTTGTATTTGGATCCGGCTTAGCAGTCGCCGGTGGTTTTGGGGTCGCCTTCGTTGGATGCTTCGGAATGGCAGCATGCAACGAAACGTCCGACAACTCGCAATCACAGTGATCCATATAGCATTCATCAGAGCAGAAAGTCTAGCAATTCCTAGAAACTCAAACTCATTGATTGGCGGGAGCATGTCTCCGCCACCTTCCTCAACTTTTGACTTTGCGTATATTACCAACTGTTCCTACAAAATCCTCTTTTTCAGAACTATAACCGAGACTCACGGACTGCTAACTAAGGAAGTAGATCTCAGACAGAAAGCATCAATGAAAATGTTAATAGAAGAATTAATGAGGGGGTTTCCCCCCTCTTTAGGGTTTATTGTTCAAGCACTGCGAAGCACAATCTCAATGTTGACTCCATCGGGAACCTGGATCCTCATGAGCTGCCTAAGGGCACGCTCGTCGGCGTCCAGATCGATGAGCCTCTTGTGAATGCGCATCTCCCAGCGATCCCAAGTCTCGCTTCCCTCTCCGTCAGGTGATTTCCTGCAGGGAACCTTCAGCTTCTTTGTGGGAAGCGGTACGGGTCCACGGATGTCGACGCCAGTCCTCTGGGAGATTCCCTTGATCTGGGCGCAGACACTGTCGACCTTTGCGGGGTCGGTTCCGCTGAGAGAGATTCTTGCGCGCTGTGACATCGGAATCACTTTCAAGCCTTTTGGACTTCAATGCACATTCCGGCAGCGACAGTCTGTCCCATGTCACGGATAGCGAACCTTCCGAGTGGCGGGAAGTCCTTTGCGGTCTCGACGACCATGGGCTTTGTGGGCTCGACCTTGACGACTGCGATGTCTCCGGTCTTCAGGAAGTCAGGGTGCTCCTGCTTTGCCTGTCCAGACTTGGGGTCGATGGTCTTGATGAGCTCAACGAACCTGCATGCGGTCTGGGTGGTGTGGCAGTGGAATACAGGGGTGTATCCGACTGTGATGACGGAGGGGTGGTTGAGGACGACGATCTGTGCTGTGAATGTCTTAGCAACAGACGGAGGGTTGTCGAGAGGTCCTGCGACGTCTCCCCTCTTGATGTCGTTCTTTGCGACTCCACCGACGTTGAATCCAACGTTGTCTCCGGGAAGTGCCTGGGGCAGCTGCTCGTGGTGCATCTCGATGGTCTTGACCTTACCCTTGACGTTGGAAGGGTTGAAGATGACATCCATGTTGGGCTTCAGGACACCAGTCTCGACACGTCCGACAGGGACGGTTCCGATACCGGTGATGGTGTAGACATCCTGAACGGGAAGCCTGAGGGGCTTCTCGGTGTGCTTCTCGGGAACCTTGAGGTTGTCGAGAGCTGCGATGAGTGTGGGTCCCTTGTACCAGGGGGTGTTGGGGGATGCAACTTTGATGTTGTCTCCCTCGTATGCGGAGACGGGGATGAAGGGAACTTCATCGGTCTTGACTCCGACCATCTTCATCAGCTTGGTCATTGCCTCTTTGGCCTCGTTGTACTTGGCCTCATCGTACTTGACTGCATCCATCTTGTTGATGGCGACGATGATCTGCCTGACACCGAGTGTGGTTGCGAGGAAGACGTGCTCCTTTGTCTGAGCCTGGGGTCCCTCGATAGCGGAACAGGTGATGATTGCTGCATCTGCCTGGGATGTTCCAGTGATCATGTTCTTGACGAAGTCGCGGTGTCCAGGGGCGTCGATGACGGTGAAGTAGTACTTGTCGGTGTAGAACTTCTTGTGAGCAACATCGATAGTAACTCCTCTCTCCCTCTCTTCCTTGAGTCCATCCATGACCCATGCGAAGTAGAAAGATCCCTTTCCCTTCTCTTCTGCCTCTTTCTTGTACTTCTCCACAAGGTGGGGGTCGATTGCACCGGTCTCGAGCAGGATCCTTCCTGTGAGGGTGGATTTTCCGTGGTCGACGTGTCCGATGATGACCAGATTCATGTGTTCTTTCTCTGCCATATTTGTTCCTCCAATGGAATCTTATATTATGCGTAAACTAGTTTCATATTAAAAGGTTTAGAGCCCTGAGTAGTACTTGTCGTCGTAGGGTTCGGGGTTGAGTCCCTTACGGGTCCTGATCTCTGTGACAACTTTCTTCTGTAGGTCGGGCACAAGCTTTTCGAATCCAGCGTTCTCGATCGACCAGATCGCACGTCCCTGTGTGCTTCCACGGATATCGGATGAGAATCCGAACATGTCGGCGACAGGACAGATTGCTGTCACGGTCGAGTCTGCTCCGTCCTGTCCCATCTCGAGGATGGTACCGCGGCGCTGGTTGATCAGGTTGACTGCTCCTCCCATATAGTCTGGGGGAACACTGATGAAGACCTTCTGCATAGGCTCGAGCAGGATCCTTCCTGCCTGGCACATTGCTCCGTAGATACCGTCCCTGACTGCGGGGATGATCTGTGCGGGCCCTCTGTGGATCGTATCCTCGTGGAGTTTTGCATCCATGAGTTTGACCTTCAAACCGGCGACTTTCTCGTTTGCGAGAGGTCCTCTCATCATGGCCTCTTCAAAGGCCTGCTTCACGAGCTCCATTGTCTCGTGGAGGTACTGGATACCCTTGGTGCAGTCGATAAGGACGTTGTTGTTCTTGAAGGCAACAACTCCCTTAGCCTGGTCGACATCCATTCCGCAGTCGACAAGGATCTTGGCCAATTCCTTGGGGTCCTTGATCTTTGCTTCTGTGTCGATGTCTCCCTTGCGGATGGCCTCTTTGACTCCCTCCTCGAGGGGCTCCACGATGAAGTAGAACTTGTTGTGCTTGTTGGGTGACTTACCCTCGAACTCGTTGGGGTTGGGTCCCTTGACGGATTCCTGGTAAACGACGATCGGAGGTGACGAGATGATGTCGACACCCTGTTCGTTGACGATCCTGTACTCGGTGATCTCAAGGTGCAGTTCTCCCATTCCGGACATAAGGTGCTCTCCGGTCTCGTTGTTGATTTCAATGCTCAGCGAGGGGTCCGCCTTTGCGATGACCCTCAGAACCTCGACCAGCTTGGGCAGGTCCGCCATGCTCTTGGCCTCGATGGCCTTGGTGATGACAGGCTCGGAGTAGTGGGCCATCTTCTCGAAGGGCTCCATGTCCTTCAGGGTGGATACGGTGGATCCGGCGATGGCGTCCTTCAGTCCAGTGACTGCAACGATGTTACCGGCCTTACACTCTTCGATAGGGGTTCTGTCGGCTCCGACCATCAGTGCGACGGTCTGGACACGCTGGGGTGCGGGCATACCGGAAACGTACAGGGTCATTCCCTTCTTGACTGTTCCTGAGAACAGCCTTCCGATTGCGATCTCTCCAGCCTGCTTGTCCATGATGATCTTGGTGACCATCAGTGCGACCTCTCCGTTGGGGTCGCAGTTCAGCATCTGCTTTCCTAGCTCAGAGTTGAGGTCTCCCTTCCAGATGGTGGGGATACGGACCTTCTGAGCATCGACGGGGCAGGGGATGTGGTTGATCGCCATCTCGAGTGCGACGTCTGCGAGAGGGATGATCTTGGCGAGTTCCGCCTGTCCGCCCTCTTTTGCACAGTACTCGAATACCTTTGTCAGGTTCATTCCGATCTTCTTGAGCTCGGGCCTGTTGAGGTAGGGGAGTGAGACCGCCCAGTTGTTGTAAGCGGATCCCAGTGCGACGGTTCCGTCCTGGAGACTGACCTGCCACTCCTTGTTGAGGGGTGCGGGCAGTACATCCATGATCTTCTGGTTGAACTGTGTGATGATCTTCGAGAATTTCTCGATCATCATCTGAGGAGTCAGCTGCTGCTCGACGATGGCCCTGTCCACCTTGTTGATGAACAGCATGGGCCTTACACGCTCCTTCATGGCCTGCCTGATAACGGTCTCGGTCTGGGGCATGATTCCCTCGACTGCACAGCAGAGGATGTAAACTCCATCCAGTGCCCTCATTGCCCTGGTAACGTCTCCACCGAAGTCGACGTGTCCGGGGGTATCGATGAGGTTGACGAGGTAGTGCTTCATCTCTCCGGTTGTGGGCTCCTTGTAAGGAACGACCATTGCAGCGGATGCTGCGTTGATGGTGATTCCCCTTGCTGCTTCCTGCTCATCGTAATCGAGCAGACGCTGCTCACCTGCTGTCTCGGAGGACATCATTCCGGCTCCTGCGATCAGGTTGTCGGAGAAGGTGGTCTTTCCGTGGTCGATATGAGCTGCCGTTCCGAGGTTCCTGATGAGTTTCTGATCCTTCATCAGTTCTACTGCCTTCTTCGCGTTGTCTTCTCTGCGTCCCATGTTCACTCACCTTTTAAGTTCACCTAGCGGACTGAGCGACCCTCTCGATCTCCTCTTTCTTGGCGACCGAGAACGATGTCATGTCTCCCTTCGAGGCGAGAATGATCTCGTCTGCGAGGCACTCGTAGATAGGCTTCTTGTTCTTGGATGATGCGCTGACGACACCTGTGCTCAGGTTACGGAGAGCGATATCGAGCCTCCTCTGGGGAGAGACATCCACTGCCTTGGGGACGGAGATTCCTCCGAACTGCAGCCTGGTGACTTCCTCACGGGGTGCTGCGTTCTCAAGGGCCTCTACGAGAACCTGGATGGGGTTCTTCTTGGTCTTGCGAGCGATGATGTCGAAGGCCTGAGAGACCGCCTTGTACGCTTTCATCTTCTTTCCGGTGTACTTCTCGGTCCTCATGATGTTGTTGATGAGCCTCTCGACGATGCTCAGCTTAGACTTTCCGAACCACCTGTTTGCGTGCTTTCCACCGGAGTGGGGCACGTTGGTGGGTGTCAGATCGATGTATTTTGCAAGTCCACCGTCGTTGACGACAACCTCAGAGGAGTCGTACTTTCCGAACATGAGGGCTTTCTGTGTAACAATCTCGTCTGCCATGATACTCACCTAACAGGCTTGTCAATCCTTCCCCTGACCATTTCGTCAAGGGAGACGTTGTTCACTTTGATGACTTTGTAACGGACTCCGGGGATATCTCCGTAGGACCTACCCATCCTTCCTCCGATACCTTCGATCATAACCTCGTCGTGCTCATCGATGAAGTTGATAGCTCCGTCTCCTACAGCGAATGCTGTGATCTGACGTCCGTTCTTGATAAGCTGGACTTTCACGCACTTACGGATAGCGGAGTTGGGCTGCTTAGCCTCGATTCCGACTTTCTCCAGTACGATTCCACGGCCCTGGGCGGATCCCTCGAGAGGATCGGATTTCTCCCTGAGCTTGAGGACCCTCTTCTTGTATCCCCTGTCAAGCCAGCGGAACTTCTGACGGTCCGTCTTCATTTTTCTTGCGGTATACAAACCATTTCCCATTGTTTCACCTTCAGAATCTCTGAGATTCCAATGATCGTGAATGCCCTTGGATACCCTCTACAGAGTACCTAAAGCAATGTGCGTAGCCTCAATTTGTATATAAAAAATTCGTAACGTATGTACGCGTTTATTATTAAGAAAGAGGCGCCCGGGTCACGGGCAACCTCGTTTCAACTGAAATCGGTGAATGCCTTCTTGATCATCTCGAACGTGACCCCTTTGAGTTCGGGGTTCATCCTGACGATCCTGTCATGCCATGCCTTGATGGCGTTCATATCGGGCTTGTCGTCCTTGAAGAGCTCACCAGGTAGCGGGATGCGCTTGGACTTGGAGACGTACATCCATTTGTCTCCCATCTGATCCCTTAGCAGGAACGGGAGCTGACGGACGGTCACTGTGATGGATGTGCGGGGCTGTCCGTTATACATCTCGACGACTTCCGCCTCGATCGTATCTTGTGTTACTGGCACTGTGCAGTTCTCGGTACTCATCGGGAACTCTTCTACAGATTTGTCAATCTTATAGAGACGGCATACGCACTCCTTCACCGAGGGGTCGATCTCTGCAACCACGTTGCCATCCTCGTACTTCGCTTTGACCCTTACTGGATTGCGAATGGTCATGAACTTCCTGTTGGGGAAGGAATTGACAGTGATGAACAGGGAGAAGACCGATGAAGGCGACGAGAACACCTCCTCACGGATTGGCACCAAGTCTATCTCGTAGGATTCGTCGTTCCAATCTGGCGTGATGTCCTTCTTCTTTCCGGTACTTCCGCCGAAGAACAGTGCCTTCTTGCGGGCACCCTTGACAGTGACCTTCATAGTGTCCTTGAGCTCGAGGATGTCCACATCGACAGCACCGAAGGGCTGAGGTCCGTTGCCTATGTCGTAGGTGACAACTGGAACACACCAGACGATCTGGAATTTCATTCCGTCATGTTCGAAGTCGTATGCTCCATCCTCGGAAACATCCCTCGAACCAGACTCGCCGAATAGCTTGTATTTCACTACCGTGTCCTCAGTGATGTCGCCTTTTCCGGAGTACTCGCATTCCATTCCGGGGATGATGAAGTATTTGGCGGAACCCATCTTCTTCGCTCCCTTCTCCAAAGTCACTGTGACGGGTCCGGCATAATCGCCTGTATCTACGTACATCTGCGATGCCGCAGAGGTGTTGAGGATCTCTCCGTTCCTGCCCTCTGCACGTACTGTGCATTCCGAGGGTTCGCAGCCTGTGACTGCCACGGACATGATAGGTTTTGAGACATACAGAGGAAGCCTCTCAGACTCATAGATGACGTCTGCATCCTGAGATGATTGGCTCAAAGTGAGTTTTCCCTTTACTGTAACCTTCTTTGCAGCCTTCTTCTTCGGCTTCTCCTCGACTTCGGGCTCCTTCTTGGGCTCCTCTGCTGGAGCCTCTTCGGACTCTTCCTCGGACGAGGGTGATGCCCCCTCGTCGACCTTAGCCGTGCCCGAAACGAGCACATTGAGCTTGAATATCGACAGGCCGTTCTTCTCTGTGGAATCCAGGAGCTCGGCCTTGAAGAGCTTAAGTTCCGCACCGGCGCGGGTCACTGCTGTGACCTCCCCCATAGGCCTCATGACCTGTGTACCGACGCTGTTGTAGAAAGTGATGGCACGGGCCTTGTTGACAAATGCCTTCTCCCCATCGATGGTGACCGTGAAGTCATCCATGGGTGTGACATCTGCTAGAGTGAGATCTATGGTGTCGGGCTTGGACACCCTGGATGAACCTTGTTTCACCTGCTTGAGACGGCCCATGGGCACGACCCTGTCTCCGCATTCGACTGCAACGTTGAACTGGTCGTTCTCCATGCCTCTGTATCTGGGCACATAAATCTGGAATTTGCCGTTGTAGAAGTTGATCTTCGGGGTCGCACCAAGGAAACCACGGGCGGTCTTGGACATCTCAGGATGAGTCTTCTCTGCTGCTGCGACTTTCCTGTTCGCCTCCCTCTCCGCCTTGACCTTCGATTCAGAAAAGAATTCTTCAAAATCCATGTCGGCAATATTCTTCTGGTCGCCCATCTTTCTCACTCTCGCCCTAATATCACTCCCTACTCTAATAGTTAGCGACAAAGGATGTTCAAGACGAGTGTGATTTTTCACTCCGTATCAGAGCTTATCGCTCATTTTTCCGCATTTATTGAGGTACTCTGTTCATCGCATTCCCCTAACGCGCGCGTATAAAGGTTTATAAACGATTCCATGATAGCCGAGACCAGGTGTTTAGAATGGCCGGTGAAGATGATTATTTGGCATTACTCGACAGGGCGAAGATCGCCTGTCCCGAGACGATAGAGAACCACGAGAGGTTTGAGCTCCCCGAAATGGATGTGCTCCAGGAAGGAAAGATCACTGTCCTCAGGAACTTTATCGATATCACCGACAAGCTCAGAAGAGACCCCCAGCACCTCCTCCAGTTCATGCTGAAGGAGCTCGGAACCCCCGGAAACATCGAGGGCCGCAGAGCAGTATTCAAAGCGAAGATCAGCCCTCAGCAGATCAACGACAAAATACAGATGTACACAGAGACCTATGTCATATGTTCCGAATGCGGTCTGCCTGACACCAAGATGACCAAGGACGGAAGGACACTCATGCTGGAGTGCGAAGCATGCGGAGCACGCAGGCCGATCACCGTGAGGAAATCCGTAAAGGCCGACACCGCCAACACCATCAGGGAGGGTGACATCGTCGAGATCACCATCTCAGATGTGGGAAAGAAGGGTGACGGAGTCGGTAAGATCTTCGATTACCTGGTCGTCGTCCCCGGAACCGTCAAGGGAGCGACCGTTCACGCAAAGATCACAAAGATCTCTGCCAAGACGGCATTCGCAGTCCCCACTACGGAACCCTGCACCCGCTGATGAAGTACTACGTCGAGTCGTACGGCTGTACGATGAATTACGGGGAAGGGCGCAAGCTCTCCCGCGACATGGCTTCGATGGGTTATTCGGAGACATCCAGTGCAGAAGATGCGGACATCGTTATCCTCAACACCTGCACTGTGGTCGAGACCACTGAGAAGAAGATGCTCTCCAGGATATCTGACCTCAAAAAGATGAAGAAGGAGGTCATCGTCACAGGATGTATGGCGAAGGTGCAGCCCAAGAGGATAGAGATCCGTCTTCCGGAGTCCATAGTGCTCGCACCGTCAGATTATCACATGTTCGCCAAGGAGGTCGCGGAACGCTACGGTGTAGCTGGTCCGGCCATTCCGATAAAAGAAGGTACGGACGCAATCCTACCCATAGCACAGGGATGCCTCGGGAACTGCACGTACTGCATAACCAAATTCGCACGCGGAAAACTACAGAGCTATCCTGCCGAATCCCTTGTCGAAGACTTCAACAGATTCGTCGACACAGGAGCTAAGGAGATCCTCATAACCGCCCAGGACACAGCCTGTTACGGTGCAGATATCCACACGGACCTCCCGTCTTTGATGAGATCGATGCTACGTAAGGAAGGGGAATACAGGATGAGGATAGGTATGATGAACCCCAACCACCTCAAGAAGATCGTCGACGGCCTGATATCGGTCATGGATGACCAGAGGGTCTACAGATTCCTTCACATTCCTGTTCAGAGCGGCAGCGACAAGATCCTCGGAGATATGCGCCGCGGATACACCGCTGAACAGTTCATGGAGCTGGTGGATACGCTCCGCGCCAGCATACCTGAGATAAGCATCGCGACAGACATCATCACAGGATTCCCCGGAGAGTCCGACGAGGATCACGAGATGACCAAACAGCTCATCAGAGACCTGCATGCGGATACCCTAAACATAACGAGATTCTCGGCCAGGCCCGGAACGGAAGCTGCAGGTATGGGGCAGCTCCACGGACGTATCCTGAAAGAGAGATCCACAGAGCTGACCGAACTCAAGAATCAGGTCGAATACGATGTGAACAAGAGACTCGTAGGACAGAGATTCACGGCATTAGCGACCGAAGTCGGAAAGGAAGGGACCATCGTCCGTACGAACTATTACAGACCCGTGGTCATCAGAGAGGAGATCCCCTTGGGGACATTCCTTGATGTGGAGATAACCGACTGCAGGTCGACATATCTTTTCGGGAAAAAATTGTAATAAAGAAAGTGTATCCCAGACTCAACAGTCCCGTAGTGTAGTGGTCAATCATGCCGGCCTTTGGAGCCGGCGACTCCGGTTCGAACCCGGACGGGACTACCATCCTTTCTCAACGAGACATTGCGAATTCAATCAACGGTTCAAGATCTGATTCATCGTAGAAGCTTCCGCCGTTCATCATCACATCGAACATGGGACCAGTATAATCATCGAGTCCCTTGAGCTTGTACATAGCACAGATGAAAACGAAAAGAATCTTGGCGAAAAGCCCTACCTTCTTACGGTCAATCCAACCGCGGAGATTGTAGAAGGGGACCTTCACATCATTCGATTCCTTCACCTTCATGAAGAAGGAACGATCCTTCTCAATGGACACTGTCACGACTGCGGTGAGCTTCTTCCCATCTATACGTTTCAGATCAACTATGCTAGGGCCTCTGAGCCATCCGAAATAGATTATGTCCTCATTAGGATCATACTCTTCTTTGACAGAGAAACAACGATAACCGACCTTCTCAGCGAATGCCTGAGCATACTTCTGGGTAGAACCTGTATGAGAAGAATAAACAACAATTGTCATTGAATCACTGACTATTATTGAAAATGAAGTGACGTTCGATGCTACGTTTAGTGCATGGTAAGCTGCCAAGGAATTGCGGGAAATCCTTTACGAATTTCCTTGCAATTGTTACGCGTTGATTTTGAGAGGGATGGGGTAAACCCCATCCCTGCGTAGGAGGTGATCCATCTGCAGGTTCCCCTACAGATACCTTGTTACGACTTAACCTTCCTTGCTAAATCTCAGTTCGAAGACCCTAATCAGGGGCCACCTCACTGAAACCCAACTCGGATGGTTTGACGGGCGGTGTGTGCAAGGAGCAGGGGCATATTCACCGCGAGTTTTTGATTCGCGATTACTACGGAATCCAGCTTCATGAGGCTGAGTTACAAGCCTCAATCCGAACTACGGACGGGTTTCGAGATTGACTTCGCCTTTCGGCGTCGTAGCCCATTGTCCCGCCCTTTGTAGCGCGCGTGTAGCCCAAGAGATTCGGGGCATACTGACCTACCGTTGACCTCTCCTTCCTCTGACTTAGCGCCAGCGGTCTCGATAATGTGCCTCCACCCCGGAGGGTGAAGTAGCAATTATAGATGAGGGTCTCGTTCGTTATCTCACTTAAGAGAACGCCTTACGGTACGAACTGACGACGGCCATGCACCACCTCTCTAAGAATCAAGCAAGGTCGTTAGCCTGGCTTTCATGTGATAGTCGCCCTTGGTGAGTTTTCCGGTGTTGAATCCAATTAAACCGCACGCTCCTCCCGTTGCGGTGCTCCCCCGCCAATTCCTTTAAGTTTCATCCTTGCGGACGTACTCCCCAAGTAGCCGACTTAACAACTTCTCTCCGGCACTGAATGCCCCCGAAGGGCCTCCAACACCAAGTCGGCAGCGTTTACACCCTGGACTACCGGGGTATCTAATCCCGTTTGCGACCCAGGGCTTCGTCCCTCACCGTCGGATCCGTTCTAGCTAGACGCCTTCGCCACCGGTGGTCCTTCTAGGATTACAGGATTTTACCCCTACCCCAGAAGTACCTCTAGCCTCTCCCGGTCCCAAGTTTGACAGTCTCTTCGGAAGTCGGAAAGTTGAGCCTCCCGATTTACCCAAAGATTTACCAAACCGGCTACGAACGTTTTAGACTCAATAAAATCGACCACCACTTGGGCTGCAGGTATTACCGCGGCGGCTGGCACCCGTCTTACCCAGCCCTTATTCCTCAAGTTATCTACGCTTGAGAAAAGCTAGAACAAATGTCCTAGCACTAGGATTTCCCTCATCGGGGTTGCCCCCAGTGTGAAGTTTTCGCGACTGCTGCGCCCCGTAGGGCCTGGATTCGTGTCTCAGAATCCAACTCTGGGCTCCCTCTCTCAAGGCCCATACCCGTCATAGGCTAGGGGGTACTTTACACCCACTACTACCTGATAGGCCGCAGAGCGATCCTTAAGCGCCGGAACTTTGAACCATGGGTCATTCCAGATCCCATGATCTATGGAGTATTATCCTCAATTTCCCGAGATTATCCTCCACTTAAGGGCACGTTCTCCACGTGTTACTGAGCAGTCCGCCGAGTCCATAACGACTCTCGACTCGCATGTCTTAATCGAAATCCTATAGCGGTGGCCGCCGGCAGGATCAACCGGAGTCAAATCATTGACTTATTTCGTCTCTGATGGATGAAATTGAAACTGGCAGTTTACCATGTTTCACCGCTGTCCCGTTGAACGGCACACTCTTGTTCGAATATCCCGTCTAACGGAACATTCGTAGCATCGAACGTCAGAATTCATGAGAGCACGGCAGGATGGTGTTTCCCTGTCGGGGATCATGATTCTCCATGATTGCGGTCCTTTGGAACCGCGCATTCCCCTGTATATTGACCAAATATATAAGCCTATCAGATAGGCCCATTCAGTCCATACATGGATCGTGACTGACCGCGGCAGACTCTGGGAGTCGATGCCACGTCGCATCGCGCAACCCCGTGTAACCAGATGGAGTATATAAGAATTCGTATTCGAACTCTTCCCACCCGATCGAGGGGTTGTTTTATCATTCGCAAATCATCCGTGACGCCACTGGGTGGCGTCCGATTCATTGCGCAGACCCCCCTATTTTCACGTATTATAAAAAGGTTGGTAAGGGTCAATTTTCTATTCATTTTTACCGATAATCTAACAATAATTGTGAGGGTAGAAATCAATATTCAAACTATATTATATTCTATTATTAAGAGAGATAGAAACTACGAATCATCGATATCAAAGCACATCTTTTTTTCTATCGCTCTAAGATTACTCTACCAATGGAGAAAAACCAGAAGATTGTGGTCATTATTGCCGCTGTTGCCATAGCGGCGATCGTTGCTTGCGCAGCGATTTATGCGAACAATGGAGATGACAAACCCACAATCGACGCCGCAGTCACCAGCATCGGATCCTATGAGAACCTGTATTTGGACATATCAATAAAGGATTTCAAGAAGATCGGGGCCACGATAGGTGACGATATCAGAGTGGAGTGCGGAGATGAATCGTTCACCGCCATCCTGTGCTATGATTTCAACGGCATTCCGAGTTATGAGGCCTTCATAACATTTACCGAAGGCCAATGCTGTCTTGGATACTTCAATTGCTATACTTTGGAATCCACTGATATCGATGTCGGCGATGTGATAACCCTATCCCGCGAAGGGAGGAATCCCTATGTAGACAAGATGCCGAACTACATCAATGGCTACAGCGAAATCCTCGATGACTATGATTCGATAGAGGATTTCTGCAACTTCCGTGCGTTGAGCGGCGGCAATTTGGTATCCGACAGCATATACCGTTCCGCCTCGCCTTGGTCCTCAGGTGCTCGCACCGCTTATACTGATGATCTTTACAGAACCTACGAAATAGATTACTTGATGTGCCTCAACATGGACGACGAGAGGGCAAAGCACTTCGCAGAGGGCTCCCCTGACGCCTATGTCAGCCAAATGTACAATGAGGGAAAAGTCCTTTGCCGGGAGCTCCATCCTTCCACACATTCATATCCTGAGGAATGCAAATTCTTTATCGAATCGTTCCTGGAAGCAGAAGGCAAGATCGGCATCTTCTGTTCGCTAGGCAAGGACCGCACAGGAGTGTACTGTGGGATCTTGGAAGGTCTCGCAGGTGCGACCTACGATGAGGTCAGAGACGACTTCATGCTTACAATTTGCAACTATTACGGCGTCGAGAGAGGCAGCGATGAATACTATGTCGTCGCCGAAATCCTGATTGACCGTATCCTCTATCTCTTTGAACATACCGAATATGCTGCTCATCCGGAGAAGGTCGATTGGAGCAAGGTAGAATATGTGAAATACAATCCCGAAGAGGTCTTCACGAAATATCTCGTCGATTTCGTAGGGATGGAAAATGAAACCGTCCAAAAGGTAAAGGACAAACTGACCGGCAATATCTGAAATAATCTCAATATCCTCGATTTCACATCATATACAGCCGACCAAACATTTATTATTGTAGCACTGTTCCCGATTTCACTACTTGTGGAGGTGGCCCAGCCCGGTAAGGCGCCAGCCTGCTAAGCTAGTGCGCTATGCGCTCGCGTGTTCAAATCACGTCCTCCACGCCATTACTCACTTCTGGCTACCCTTATGGCGCGGATGTGCATCCACGCCGTGAAGATCCATTCTGCTACGAATCGCGTCAGTCCGATTGTCGTTATCAGTGGTGTTGTTAAGGTGTTTTGATAGAGGATCTACGAAATCCTCACGGTTCATGGTGTCTCCGATGGCGAAGAGCGGCTGATCTTGAATCCAGTCGGCATCTGCGAATCGAAATCCTCCTTCGGAGCTTTCTCGAGGTTGTTGAACACCTTCGTGATCTCCTCCACAGCAACGGCGTGCTTGACACGCGCGTAATGCAGCTCGGTGGTCCTGGTCGAATTGTGGCCCATCGCCACGCTCACGACTGAGATCGGGACCTTGGCGTCGACGAGCCTCTGACCGTAGGTGCGTCTGCACTTGCGGAGATCCACATCGATGCCTGTCTCGTCCGATACCTTCTGAGCGTAGAGCCTGACGGTGTTGGTGGCAAGGTATCCGTCTGTTGCGACGCTTCCGAGGAACAGTGCCCTTGTGGATGCGCCGATGGCGTTGACGTGCTGTGCCCTCGCGACGAAGTACCTGGTGAGGAAGGGGTACGCATCCGGGTGGATGGGCGCCTCTCTCTGCTCCCCGTACTTGCCTTCGCCCTTGGGGTGGAGAACCTCAACTGTCCAGACATCATCCTTGATATGCACGTCGTTGATGTTGCAGAACCTGAGCTCCTTGGACCTGAGTCCGGAGCAGATCGCAAAGACGACGGTCGCATATCTTACCATGCCCTGCCAGTCGTCATCCTTCACCTCGTTCGCCTTGGCGATGATGGCGGCCACCTCCTCCTCGTAGAGGGACGGAAGCCTCTTGTGGCTGACGGAGACCTTGAGATAAGGGTACTCGACCATCGCCACATTGAATGCATCGTTCCTTATGAAAGAGAAGATGTTGGACAATGCTGCGAGCTCGTGTGCCATCTCGGAGTCGGAGACTTCGAGGCTCATCCTGTAGGATATGAAGTTATGCACATCCTCCGGGGTGAACTTCGCGGGCGAGATGGTGGAGAGCTTCCCGAGCCTGAACAGGTAATCGATGTCCTTGTCCATCCTCTTGTATCTCCTCCATATACCGTCCTTCGTGCCCTCCATGTACTTGCGGTCCATGGAACGCATGAACTGAGCCGCGTACGTCTTCATCGTCGCTCTTCCTCCGGAACCGCGACGTTCCGTCTTGCTCGGGGAATACGACACCTGATCCGTGTCGAGTCCCGGAATAGTCTTTCTCTTAGATGTCTTCTGATTGATGTCTATGTATGGTACGCTGTTGTCGAAATCTTCGGGCATCTGATTGTTGCTGTCTTCGCTGTAGTCGATTAGGTTGTAATCCCTTGTCTTCCTATCTTCAGGTTTGACCATTTTCCGTTACCTCCTGTCGTTGTGAGGGCTTTACACCCTCTGAATACTGCAAGTGTTCTCATTGTATTTATACCATCCGAAATCTGCAAGCGTAGAATACGGCAAGACATAGGAAAAACCGGTGCCGGAGTCTGCAAATGCAGACTTTTACACTTGTAGTAATCAGATAATATAATAAAGAGAAAATGGGATATGGACCAACCATGGACGCAACCACACTGATCATCGAGCAGCGCTTCGCGACCTTCATCCTGCTGAACGTATACCGCAACCCGGGCATACTGAAGAAGATGGCGGTCGACGAGGACGGCGGATCGATGAGGGTGAAATATCAGACGCTGAACAAGCTCATAGACTACGGATTGATCCGCGAGGACGAGCAGAAGTACAAGCACAACGCCAAGCCGCTGTTCTGCACCGACATGGGGAACATCGTCGGGGAGAACCTCGAAAGGATCTATCAGGCGCTGCCCCATAAGGAATGCAGCCCTGACGAGTACAAGTGACCGGTCATAACCTCTTCAATACCTGGCTGCCGAGATCCGTGATCCTCCACTTCGCATTGCGGATGCCGTCCCTTTCGATGAGACCGTTGTCGCAAAGATACTTCGTATGATAAGAGAGCGATGTAGGGGAACCTATCACCCCGACCAGTTCCGAGTTCGAGATGCAGTCGCTGTCGATGAACCGCAGCAGGACCTCGAGGGTCTTGGGCTTCTTCTTGAGCTCGTAGATGATACTGAGATTGTCTATGCCTATCCTGATCAGCTCATCCTTCTTGGTGGGCGAGTATGGTGCTTCTTGGATGTAATACAGCTCGGAGTGGAATGAATAGGCGACATTGCTGAGGGCGCAGGCACCGGGACGGGCGCCCATGGTGATGTTCATGTGGAAGAACACATCAGGATTCTCCGAGAGCTCCCTGTCGGCGATTGCCTTGGCCTTCTGGAAGACATCGTAATAATCGAATGGATTTGCCCTGACGACCTCGACCTGCTTCTTGATGCCGTGGAATCCGGAGACGACCTCGTCCTCGTATCCGCTGAAATCCTTTGAATCGTTGTTCAGGACGTACATCTTGTCCAATGGGATCTTATCGACCGCGATGAAAGCGGTCTCGGGTTTGGACCCTATGATGTAGAAATGGACATGACGTTCCATAATTCAAATATTAATTGAATCATATAAATAATATTTTTAATAGTTACCAGGGGATGATACCAGCATGGCAAGATACGATTGGACTGCGGAGAAGGAGCCTCCTGTAACGGTCAGCGAGAGGATGATCCATGAGGGCATCGGCGTGATGAACACCAGGCTGCTGATGCTCATCGACTCGATGATAGATCTGCTGGAGATCACCGACAGGCTGTCAGATGAGGACAAAGAGGAATTCATCGGAGCATTCGAGAGCGGCACATTTGGGAAGCAGACGAGAATGATCAAGTCCCTGTTCAAGGACACCGAGATAAGGTACTCCCAGTTCGAGGATGCTGTGGATAAGCGCAACAAGATCATCCATGAATACAGGAGCTACGAATCCGATAATCTTCACAACGATGCGATAGAGATACACAACCTGGTGCGCCAGCTCATGAACATGACATCTACCGTGGACCACCTCTACACGAAGGCGAGAAGCCAACAGAAGAAGTCCACCAACAAGAAGAAGTCCAAGACCAAGCAGGCCATGGACCGGATCTTCAAAGAGAAGAACGACGAAGGGACTATCCACAAGTCACTGTTCTGCAAGCTGCTGCTCGAAGAGGGTATAGAACCCGGTCCCGAGGACATGAACTGGGATACCCTGTTCAGGAACAACGGGTACTACGTCCAAGGGAAAGGTCCTGGTCAGAGGATCGGGAAACTGAACTGAGAAGGAGGTACTTTCCTAACACCCTGCGCTTATTCTTCTCCACCCTTCAGCTATCTTGCCCTGCGTCATCGGGCTTTCCACTTCCAGTGTGTAAGCTACGTGCACGCAGGGCTTCGGTCAGTCGCCTCGGGTTTCGAAAAAAGCCCAGGGTTGAAAAAAATGTTCTCTATGAACTTACCTGAAAACAAGATAAACGACTTAAGAAACGACTTCGAAACTGATTACAAGATTCTAATCGGTGAGGTTGTCATCGAGAAGCTGAACGTGGAAGACCTTTATGAGATCATCCGCTACGGATGGGACAGGAACGACCTCCAGAAGATGCTGGACGAAGAGGACTACGCCGGGATCGGGATTCTAGCGGCGTGGATCAGGGAATGCGGGAACGGATGCCACGGATTCATGGTCGAGGACGACCCGTACGTGTACCCCCTGGACGAGGACGGCAACTACACCGAGGAAGGACTCGGGAGGTGCTACTGATGGCGACCAGACAGGAACAGATCCTGATCCATCTGTACGGACAGCTGGGATTCGGGAACACCTACGAGATGCCTTATGAGACCACTCAGGACGGCATCGCGGAAGCGATCGGGATCTCCAGGAGCCATGTGGCCGTCGAGATCAAGAAGCTGGAGGAGAAGGGATTCGTGTACCACCTCCAGAGGCATGTGACTGCCAGCCCTAAAAGGGCATACGCACAAAGGATGTGCTACAGGCTGAACGCCTTAGGGATCCTGACCGTGAAGGACATGCTCGCAAGCGGGGAGGTGGCCTGAATGGATCCCAATCAGGAAGCGTTCGAGGAATTCGAAGAGAAGTACTTCGGAGGGAACTACGCCGCATTCTGCGACGAGTACTCCAACAAGGAGGTGGACTGAATGCAGGATTGGCAGATCGCTGTCCTGAACAGCGAGAACCTCAGGATCGACCAGGACCAATACACTGGATACAGACTGGTCATCAGGAAGACCGACAGAGAGCACAGGATGAGCATCCCCGCGATCGTTGCGACCGTAAGGAAGTCGAAGAGGAAGCCGGTCATCATGTGCCCGGACGAACCCTTCAGAGGGATGTTCGCGGACAGGAAGGAAGTGCTCGATATCCTGATGAGCACGCCGGACTACGAGAACTACGCCATGTTCATGGCGGAAGCGAAGATGAACGGGGTGATCTGATGGGGAACAGAGCCGTCATCACGACCGAAGAGAACTTCGAGAAGAGGTCCGGACTCGGAATCTATCTGCACTGGAACGGAGGACGCGACAGCGTTCAGGGATTCCTGGAGTACTGCAGGCTGAGGGCCTTCAGGAGACCGGAGAACGACGATTACGGATGGGCCAGGCTTGCCCAGGTGATCGGGAACTTCATGGGAGCAGACGGATGCTCCGTGGGGATAGACGACGTCAAGTGTCTGGACATGGACAACGGAGACAACGGAGTCTATCTGATGAAGGACTGGAAGATAGTCGGAAGGAGATTCTACGATTCCACCTGGGAGCAGAACGAGTACGGACTGTGCGAGTTCCTGCACTATCTGGACAAATCGCAACCTGAAGACCAGCAGTTAGGCGGCGACATGATAGACTGCCTGATGCACCACGGGAAGACGATCTCCGACGTCTGTTGGAACTACTCCTACGAGATGAACAAGAGAAAAGAGGAAGGGTTGGGATGCACCGGATTCAAGATAGGATCGTACTACTCTCTGAACGAGAGGCAGCCTGACAATATCCTCAGAGTTGTTGACAAACCGTTCATGGAACTGATCGTCGAGAAGGACGGGGAGGAGATGAAGCTTCCCAGATTCCAGTGGAAGGATGGAAGGGAGTCGATACTGATCCCAGACGAGATGAGAGGACATGTCTCCGTAGATTCCACCAAGGAGGTGATCGCATGAGCCTCTTCGAGACCGGACCCATAGTGATGACCGAAGGCATCAGAGAGATGATGGTGACTGGTTACCAGGACGAGATACAGAGCTGCCTGGACCGCCACAAGTCAGGAGACTGGGGCGACCTCTGCGAAGAGGACAGGCAGATGAACGATGATGCCTTGGCAGCCGAGAAGAACGGCGGATACACCGACAGCCTGTTCAGCGCATATAAGACCGGATTCGGGAAGATCTACATCATAACCGAGTGCGACAGATCCGTGACAACCATCCTTCTACCGGAGGAATACTGAACCTAAAAGGGGCCGAAAGGCCCCATTTTCATGGTGATAAGATGAACGCTGCAAAGCAATTGACTCTGTTCGCATTCGATGATGTACCGATATCAACTGAACCGAAGTGGCTGGAAGATTATGACGGAACACACAAAGGGATCTACAGGATGGATGCAGAGGCCCTGGTGGAGGATCTGAACAGGATGCCTTCGGGGAAGGGCTCATGGCTTAGATGCCTGGAAGTGGACCACTCACGTTCCTACGAATCCAGATTCAAGGATTGGGATGCCTGTATATGGATGCAGAGGGGAATCGGGATGAAGAAGATGGTGAAGTCCACTGGAGAGATAATGGACTGCATAGACCCGCATCCGTACAAGTGGCATTACCTCGACGGAAAACAGATACGGGAATGGATCTACGAATCTCTGAAAGAGGCATGGATCGATGGAAATACGCTGCACATAAGACTCGAATCAGGAGAGTATCTCGCAGAGATACACCCAAATGAGGAAATCGACAGATACGACCTGCATCCTTACAACCCGACATTTGATCTGGAACACTTTGCGATAGAATGCTACAGACACCAGCTTCCAAGAACGATGATGGGATGGAGACAGGAGTATGTCTACGGCACACCGGCACTGAGGCCGTTCTCCAGGAATATATCCGTGGAAGATGCGAAGAAGATCAGCCTGAAAGGTGACGTCCCTAACGGGATGATCCCGAACGAGCAGTTCAATCAGATATGCGAATGCGCCGAGAGGATCGGCATCCAACTGCAATTGTCTTACGACGTCCCCGCACTGAGGAACCTTGCGATGTATCCGGTGGAGGAGTGCTGCAAGACATGTCTAAGAAAGAAATCCTCCAACAGGGACAAGGATTCCGAATGCTGGAAGAACAGCGGACAGGTGTGCTGCAGCAGTTACATGTGGGACAGGAAGACCGCCGCTAAATCGAAGATTAAGAAAGAAAAGGGGGACGACCCCTTCGATTTGTAATCAGAGATTGAAAACCTCTTTAAGTTTTTCCTCTAGGGTTCCATCCTTAGCATATTGGAGAGAATCACAGAGTCTGATGTTGTTCTTGGAGATGTTCACATCCTCACTGAATCCGAGAAGGAATGAGAGAACGATACGGTAGATGATCTCAGTCGGTGCTAGGCCATAGATCTGCTTTGAGAAGATGTGGTCTAAACGTTCCTGCTCGTTGGGATATTTGACTTTCATCTTCTCGCTACGATATAGCCTCTTGACAATCTCTGCCAGATAAAGTCCAGATTTCATATAGAGATCAGCGAAGGTCTTGGAATCGTCGTCGAAGCAACCTGGATTCTCTTGCTCAAGCATATCGACCATCTGGGTAACAACCTTCCTTGGAGTGAAGATCTGATTGGTCTTCTGAGGAGGGATGAAATCAAAGATATCCTGAGTAGCTGATTCGTCGAAATAATTGGCGAGCTTTTTCCTAAGTGAAAGGAACACGTTGACGGAATCATTGAACACTACAGGATCAAAGAGACGACCATCGAACGATTCCTCTTGCCCCGTTTCCTCATTGATATATTTGCCGCCATCCCTAAGGAATCTAAAATCCTCAAGGGAGATACTAGTGACTTCTTTAAAGACATCGGCAGGAATAATTTTGTCGAAATTCTCCAAAGTAACATCACCTTCAGAGCCATAAGCCATGAGGAAAGCAGGAATCGTCCGGCTGAAACCTCTAAGGTGATCCTTGATAGCATCCTCAACAGATTTCTTCTTCTGATTCTGCTGATCTGTTAGTACCCTTTCCACAATATCTTGACCAGCATTATTCACAAGATCATCGAGAGTTGAATCCAAAGACTTCTTGAATTCCGCAACTTTGGCCTTCCTCTCCTCTTCGTATTTCTTCTCAATATCAATCCTTTCTTTTGCATCCAGCGTCTTGCTTAGAGCCTCGTCCTTCTCGGCGTCAATAGTCTTATGGAGAATCTGCAGCTCACTTACAGCCTTATTCATTTCCATCTCGACATCCGAATTGATCTTACGTTCAACCGCTTTAGATGCAGAGGACGAAAAATCACGACCGAATCTATCTTTGGCCTGATCTATCATAGGTGTTAAGACGGAAGCATTGAACTTTTCTCTCATCAGCCTGATCTGCTCATCCTTCTGAGATTGAGTAGTTTTAGACTCGATTTTATCAAATATCTCATCGACCTCTTCTGCATCGACTGAATAAATGCTATCGCCAAAAAGATCGACTGCTGTACCCAATACCTTTTCCTGAGGGACCTTTATCTCCCCATTCTCCAAATCGAGTTCACCGTAAGTGTATCTTATGAGACTGTCTGGTTCCTTCACAGGTTCTAATGAATTAATAAGATCCCATACCTGAGGAGGTGCATGGAATATATTGCTGATATTTTGGAAAAGGAAATCGGACATAAATCCGCGATGGACCACTTCTATCGAACGGATCTTCCTGGGGATCGAAAGCACGCTTTCTGCATCGAGTTCAATCATCTTTCCATTTTCATCCTCACCGATAACAGGGAAGAAATTCAAGAGCTCTCTAACATGATTCTTCCTAGAATCCATGTCACCTTTACCTGCAGAGGTATCCGAGGAAAGATCATTGGCGAATTTTTCGAAAATATCAAGAGTTCTTGCAGGATCGAAATCGAAAACATAGGCATTGATCTTCTTGGAGAAACTACCATCCTCGTTGGTAAAGATACAAGGATTTTGAGCTCTGAAAGCTGCCTGCATGTAGAGGGCAGGACTTTTGATATTTGATAACATGAGGACAGCAGTCCATTCTGGAATGGTAACACCTGTGGTCAATTGACCAACAGACAAAGTAATGGTCTTCTCATGATCATGAATAGCCTTGGTGACCTTATCAAAGGCCTTGGTATTCTCGCCTTCATCATCAACCTTTCCATCTCCAAATGCTGGGATGATCTCATACTGGCCAAATATCGGATGAGTCCTGAGCTTTTTATAAAGCGCTTTAGCACTATCAATACGATTGAGTATCCAAAGTGTATGTTTGAGTTCGCTACGAAGTTCTGGAGTAGAGAAGGGAAACTTCTCCTGAGTGACCAAAGCCTGTAAGAATTTCTCTACTGATTCATTATACACGAATTCCCCATTCTTCTTAGTCGAAAAGAAATCGTTAAGATTGAAAGCATATTCTTCGACCTCATCATCAAGGACAATACCTTGTTGGATCTGGTCCTCAACAATCTTGGACATCTGATAGGTATACATATTCAATTTAGGGAGAGATTCATACGGATTGTCCTCGTCCTCCTCGTAATTCCAAGAACCTTTGGCCCTCTGCTCATCAGCATAGGTCCAATTATAAATGGCTCCTTCCTCAAACTTCTCGTTAGCTAAAGCTTTGAACGGTGTTCCTGACAAATGAAGAGTCCATTTGCGTTTAATGTGATCAAAAGCTACATCGGTCTTATAGGTGTCAACACCTTCGTGAGCCTCATCGATTACCAGAAGATCCCAATCTTCAGTGGAAACATACTTTAGCTTATTGAATTTTCCGCCAAAATAGATAGAACCCTTGAGATCCTGCAAACTCATGAATTCTATGTATTTCAACGAACTATCCTTAGAATAAATCTCCTCAAACTCCTCATGACTCAATGTAAGTGGCCTTTCCCGCAAAGAACTAGAACCACTGACGAACCTATAACCGGAATCAAGACCAAGGAACAGTTGATAATCATCATACCATGAATTGGCTATTGCTGGACGATTAGTTACAATCAATACTTTATGAGCATCCATACGCTTACACAGATCATAGACTGAAAGGGTCTTTCCAAATCTAGGTTTGGCATTCCATAAGAACTCGCCCTTGTCATGTAGCAAGAAATAATCTTTTGCTACAGATACGGCCTTATCTTGTTCATCCCTGAGAGAATAGGGTATCGATGTTAGATCTTCAGTGATACCGCGATTGGATCTAAAATCATAAAGCATCATCTTTGCCTTATCCGGAGAAATAAAGAACCATTCGTTCCTCTTCCCGGGCATCTTCTTAATCCCGTTCTTGATCAAATAACTATGGAACAGAGTATCTCTGAACGTCTTAGGAGGAGTGCCTTCAAATTTTGCGTCGAGAGCCCATTCTGGATGGATTGCAACATCGATAGTACGAGATTGTTCTCTCAGACGAATGGCCACATCACGCTTGGTATCCCCGATCTTAGTCCAACCATCATGAGGATGGTAATCCGGAGTCGTGTAAGCATAAATTGTTGGTACGACATTTTTTGATGTGCGGATCTGCGGGATAACCATCAATCGTCACCACCTTTTTGACTTACGACATTCTTTATGTATTCAAATTCGGAAACAGTTATAGACATCAAGTTGGTGAGTTGTGTATCTACATCTTTACTGAAATCAATCAATTTATTATCGTTAGTATAATCCTTGATATCAGGAACACGAACTCCTAACGTCGATAATGCTTCATCAGTCAATAAAAACGCATATCTGATAACATAACTCTTGATGTATTTGACATAATTTAGAGCTTCAGATTCAGTATCGAATGCGGCCAAAGCAACTCTAGAACGACCAAAGGCAGAATGGTTATCAACAATTTCTAACTGTCTGCTTCTCTTATAAGCCCCGGCAGGATGAGCACTAGAAACTACAACCTTCCATTTCCCTATGTATTCAACATTGTCCTTGATCACAGATTTATCAACAACAAACCATGTTGCTCTTCCAGATGGCCCAGCTTTATCGTTGGTAAATAATTTGATTTGTTTATCGAAATCAACAGAAGCATCATCGATATATTCTGAAATCAAAGACGAATTGTTATGAACAAAATCACTTTCAATTCCAAATAAAGAACGAGGTAAAATGCGATCATGCATAACGGATAAAGAATAAGACCGAATAAAATCGTCAATCTTTGAAGCAACAGATACATCTTTAGGATCTAGAGGAATGATAGATTCCCCAGGGCATTCCATATCAATTACAATTTCTTCACCATTTTGACAATAAACATACTTAAAACCAGGGGTTAATTTCTTTTGTTGTTTAACAACAATGGAAACACCATCGTCTATAGAAACTCCAGAAAATAGTTCTTTAGAATTGGGGTAATAATAGATCGCCGATAAACGAGAATCATTAATTTGTTTCAATCCGAATTCCTGCATACCTTTACCTGATCTCTGAATCCATCTACCCCCAGGGTAAATAAGGACAATAGATTCCTTAGCCATATTATTCGCAGCAATCTGCAAAATCTGGAACACATTCTTTCTTGATGCCTGACCATTGGTTGAATTTTGCTTTTCTTCGGATGTTTCAACCTGATAAGGCGGATTCCCAATTATATAATCAAACAATTTCTTATCCATTTTACCCCTCGTCTTAAAAGATTTAAATTGAAATGATTTTTTAGATCTCCAGTCATAAACTCTGCAGAAATATGATTGATGATACTGAACCGTATTATCTGATCCAAAAGTATCAAACAAAGTCATCTGATGATGAAATTGCTCTCCAGAAGACAATGGAATTGCATCATTGAATCCATCCATTTGCCATAGATTCCATGAAATGATATTTGCAATCTGTCTGAGCAGATCTGTATCTGGATCTTTAGCCCAACGTTCTTTATAATAATCAAAGAAAGTCATTAAACAATTTACTCTAGCAATAAGGAGACTGTCGCCCTGCCACTCGTAACCATAGCAGCTCTGAAAAGACCTAATGGCCCATGTTTTCCAATCTTCCTCATCAGATGTGTTCTCATTGACAACACGCAACTTACGATCGAGAATCCCTATGCGCCTCAATGGAGGTAATATGAATTCTCCAGTGGCAGCATCATATCTGGAAACCAGGTATGGGGCTTCACCGCAAGTTATCTCCAATCTTCTAGAATCAATATAGTCCTTCCAATCTCTGTCATCAGGAAACTGTATCTTGTCTTCGATGACTTCCCAGAAATTGTCACCCTTTTCATGATTGAAAACATCCTTCCTGCCGAACCACTGCTCATCGCAGTAATTGTTCATCTTGTTGCACAACCAAACTGGAGTGAATACCTCGGCCTTTTTTTTGGTACGCTCCTGTTGATCTTCTACAGATTTGTTTATCCTCGGTTGAAGAAGATATCTATTGGATTTGAAAATACTGGGCGAAATCTGACTTTTATCTGAGTAACCAAATATTTTATAAGCATCGGTGGCCCAGATAATATTCTTACCAGTTGTCTTATCCTGAAGAAGTATATCGAGGACATCTTTTACAGGGTAAGAAGTCATATCTATAATCCTGACCTCTTGATCGGAAACGGACTGTAAATCGTCCTTACCACCATAATCCAATAGGTCGGGCATACTCAATAGAACACATCCTGTACGAATTGAAAGTGGTAGTACTTTAGACGATAAAATTGTAACCGGCAACCTGAGGGCCTCCCTGTATTCATTCTATCTGAACGTGAAGATTTGATCGTAAAATGGTATATGGAAATACCATATAATAACATTTGTTTGTAATTGTTGTTATTATTGTTATGAGACCGAAACAATCAGTTTAAGAATTTAGCAAATCGTTGATAGTATTCCCCTTGCTGTCTTTCCAATCCAGCCAACCGTTGGAATTGTGGCCTTCTATTACAGATGAAGCTGCCGAATAGCTCGAAAAGAGTTGATCCTTAACGAATACCCTGTCCTTGATCACACCTTCGGAAATAAGACGTTCACGGAGAACGTTATAGCCCTTGGTCTTGAAACTGTCTGCGATGCCATCAGAAATGATGGATCCCTTCAGTACAACGAAACCATCATCGACGATCATGCCCTTGGCATCATAGCCTGTCTTCTTGCTGCTGAGGTGGAAGATGTTGTCTTCTTTTTTCATGGTCTTGGAGATAGAAGGTTCCAAGAACCTGTATCCGAGAGCACCCATTAGGAGTCTGAGGTTCTCGAGGTATTCATCCATCTCTGCCGCATCGAGTTCTGATAACGATGATTTCCTGGGGCGATTGCCGTTGGTGACTTCGGCCCTGTCTGCGGTAACTGCGAGATCGTAAAGAGAGCTTTCGAGATACTTTATCATGGCCTTGTTGAGCTGGTTGTCCTTACTGATGAAGACTACACAATCGCTCCAATCCTGCCATTCCTTCTCGCCGGCCTGAACGTGCTGGTTCAACCTATACAAAACATCCTCTGATTCACCGATGTATACCTTATCCTTGACCTGATCATCGGATTTACCGATGAGGAAGTAGACTCCGGCATAATCAAGATCCGTACGATCGGAACACTTAGAGAGCATGCTTCTGGGAATCTTATACGCGAGACCTGTCCAGTTAGACAGTTCGCACTTCCATCTTCCTGAATACTCTCCCTCGATGAGGAAAAGACGAATCGATTTGCCATGGGCCATAATCGATAATAGCTATAGACTTCTAAAGAATTATCTCAGGCCGTAACGTGGAAATATATCCCATCTGAGCGTACGTCAAACTTAGTAAGACTCAAAAGAAATCCAGAGTACGCTGAGATGGATCGAGAACACGCTTAGCCGGGGGAGGCTCATATCCCTTACCGAGAATATCTTTGAGCAGTGGCTTGTCGTTCTTACGTATGGCATAGCTGATGTCGAAGAACTCCTCGTTCTCCTTATAGAAATTGTATCCTTTCATTATCTTCTTGATATTCTCCGCATCGCCCGTCAAATTATTGTGAATATCGAAGTTGTAACCGTTTTCCAAGGACCAATCAAGGAATGAGTCCAGATGTTTCTTCTCATCGAGATGGTGGAAATGATAGTCTTCACGATCGAATACAACACCCAATTGATACAGCTGAGTCACCGGTTTGGGAGGTCCACCTCCAGGATAGTGGGCTGCTCCGACTGCGTTGAGCCCGCTGCGAGCGACGATCATCTCGTCGGAGATGGGGGTGGCCTGCTTCCTCTTGTATGCACGAACGTTGAAACCGTACAGGAAATAATTCTCTACGCCCTCGGCCTCATAATACTTGTTCACAGCATCCACGACGGCCATACGATCAGGATTGTCCATACCGGCATGACTGAAATCGACCGATACGAAAGTAGGCTCCGCATTCTCGTCCGAATAGAGCTTGCTAAGTTCGCTCAGATCGTCATCGAAGTAGAATGGAGGAATGCTTACTCCCAGGTTCAGATTACCGGAAGTGTTGGAATTCTTATAATGGATCATCCTAGAGACGAAATTAGAATAGAGCTCCATGTTATCGAATCTATCTCTTCCTTCGAACTGGACCACAGGCATGACATAGATGTCGTTCTTCCACTTGGTCAAGAGATCGTTGAGAAAGATGATGTGTTCAGTCATTATCTTCTCTGTTGGCCCGACCTTGAGATTGATGAAGAATACATCGAGAGCGCCCATTCCGAGATAAGGTGAATGATACTTGATGTATGATTTCAGCTTACGATTGTCATCGCTGAACTCGATGATCTTATCGAGTGTAAGATTTAGATAGGTCTCGTTGATGAGGTTGTTGGAAGATGAGAGCGCTCTGAACATTTCTTCATTCGCGAACCTGGGATCAAGAGATTTCGCGATATTGCGCTGAGTCTTGCTGGGGACCGATAGTGTGGAAGTACGCATCAGAGCCTTGCTATCCACATCATCAACATCCGTGAATATCTGCGTGTCACGAACAGAATATTTGAAGACCATGAATGCCTCCTCAGAAGAACTTCCTGTATTTCTCGGTCAAAATGTACCTTCCGCCTTGCTTTGTAAGAAGCGTGGTCGGCATACCCTCTGATGAGACCACGACCGATCTCCCGTCATCCAACATATCGATGATAGAATCAAGATCACTGATTTTACGGAGGATCATCTCCTTCAATTGCTCTCTGGATAATCCTGTCCGAACCCTCACATCAATAATAGAATATGATTTCTTACTCACGTTTATCTCGCTCTTGATGAGGGACTTATCTGTCGTATCCGGATACAGGATATATGATAATCTGAGCAGATCGTCATCGGGTAATGAGTCCAGGAATGCGACCACCGAAGGCATCTCCTCAAGAAGATCCTTGTTTTCGGGATCCTTCTTGGCCTCTGCCAGAAGAGCCTTACCGTAATCAGACAGCTCATACCCATCTTTACCTTCGACAATCGCCCCTGTTTTACTCAACAGAACGGATGCTTCATAGAGCTCATCCGAGAAACCACCATATATGTAAGAACCATGAGCGATCGCCGGATCCACCTCAAGGATTCTCTCAATGAAGAGGCTTAGCTTCTGGATACGGGTGGGTTTACAAGGAGAGTTCTCAAGCATCCCCAGAAGCAATATCTGACCTGAAAGGAGCCTCTGATAATCATGGACGATCTTATCATGAGTAAAGGCCATAGTAAAACAATTCCCTCCCCTTTTTTATAAACCGTTAATACCATCCATATTTATAAACTAAAGGAAGAACCAGTAGAAAACAGAAGAAAATGCTTCGTACCCCTCCTTTTCCGGGGCACCCTCACCCCTGCACTTATCGCAAGGGGCAATATTGTGTCCTGCGGTTCATAATATGAATCCATAATGATGAACGAAATGGGAAGTAGTTTTGAGTTCACCGCGTCCGCATACGCCCCTCGCTCTCAGCTCCGTTCCGGGGTTCAGGTAGCCCCTAAGAAAAAGAAAAAAAAAGGAGTTGAGAAGATGGTAACATCAGAAGAACTTGATTTGACCTTCCAAAAGGTCGGAAACGATTTCGGATTCGACAATGTATCCGCAGAATTCTCTCCCTTTAGGGATCTGAAGGTAAAATGGCAGCGCACCCTGGATTGGGCAAGTTTCCAGGTCTCAGACTATCTGGCAGAAGCGCCCATCGAAGTCATCGAGGGGATCGTTAAGACGATCATGAGCAAGATCCGCGGAGAGGAGATAGGATACCCCGAGGAGACGATCGAATGGCTGACCTCGCATGAGTTCAGGACAACGAACCAGCAGGCGTACCTCGAGAGATCGAGGATGATCGCATTGCCGATGGACGGCGATGACAGGCTCCAGGAGAGCTATGAAAGACTGGTGGAGGACGGACTCATCAATGAGATCGAGGATCTGAAACTCTACTGGTCCAAGGCCGATGGATCGAAGAAGATGGGCGAGAGCTCATGCTTGATGAGGGTGGCCATCCTCAATCCGGTTCTCAAAGATGCACCGGACACGACCCTCGACTACTGCCTGCTGAAGCAGCTGGCGAACATTGCCGTGGGATTCAACATGAACCGTGAGAGCAGGACCGAGGAGATCTCAAACATCATGGAGGCCTGTCCAGAAGCCATCAAGGCGCAGAACTGGCTGGAGGCGAACAGCATAGAAGTGTGAAACGATTGAAAAGGGGAGGGATGACCTCCCCTTAAACTTCTTAAGTAGTTTTATCCGATAATTACCGGAGGATGGGGACACAGAAGGATAGGGATCAACTCGTGTGTCTTGTCGTCGATGGCTATGCCGACCCTCCAAGCGCACTTGTTCTGGTCCTCGAGGGTATAGATGTCCCATGCCAGACGACACCCCCTGTTCGTGAGCAGATACGTGATGGTGCCGTTCTCATACTGGATCTCGCAGACGAGGCCGTGGATATACATGAACATGAGCGCCCTGGCGGCATCCTCCTCCGAGATCTCCAGACCATAGGTTATCTCCCTGACATCGAA
Source organism: Thermoplasmata archaeon (assembly GCA_015063285.1). Taxonomy (NCBI): domain Archaea; kingdom Methanobacteriati; phylum Thermoplasmatota; class Thermoplasmata; species Thermoplasmata archaeon. Next base: position 27,879 of record SUST01000002.1, on the reverse strand, counting down.
CTCATCCTCCCTAGGGGTCTCGTGCAGGAACATATAGCACAGTACCGTGGCGATCAGGGAATCGACATAGGCCAGTTTCCTGAGTCCAGATGATGCGCTGTATGTGATGAACGAGACTCCCGCCGAGCAGTTGAAGAGCAGCCTCAAGAGCCCTGCGGGAGGGTCCGGCCTTGTGACAATGTCGCGGCCGATGTCGTACTCACGCATCTACATCACCCTCGTAGATCTCGATGAGTGCCTGGCGGATTGCCTTGAGTATCCTCTTCTCCAGGACCTTCGCCGCATCGTCAGCGCTGATGTCCATATCCAGGAAGTGGATCGTGGACAGGATGCACCAGATGAGGGAGGTCAGGTGTGCGGCCGACAGATCCTAGATGCAGACATCGAGATTGCTCTCGATACTGTCGAAGAGGTCTACGACCTTGTTGTCCTCGTTGAGCCCGTCGGTGACGAATCCCAGGATGGAATCCGCGAAATCGGCGGCTTCCTTGCTTTCGGTCTTAGTGGTCACACCGAGCTTGGTCTTGTGACCGACCTCGATGTATGCGATGGAGATACAGCTCTGATCGAACTGGTCATCGCAGATATGCTCTACGACATTCTCGGTAAGAATGTACCCCTTTACGTCCTTATTTTTCGTGTTTTTCATTAGAAACACCTGAGGAAACGCTCCTCAGACGTCATATCCGCAGATGATTACTAAGTACGATGCTTTACTTAATTCACTTAATTTACTCAATAAACTTAAAATCTTGATAGCCATACTTGTAAACATGCGGAGAGAGATCAATAAGGAGACAAACAGCGACGAACCAACGAGTGCGCTGGTATGCTGCATCGAGGACGATTACAAGAACATCATGTTCATAGACTCCCGTGCTAAGAGCACAGAGAGGTACATCATCACGAATGAGGGGCCCATTAAGAGCCTTGTTCACGAAGATGGGAAATACGAACTAGTAGACGTCCTTGAAGAGCTCAGGAAGAGCTACCTCTCGGACGATCACAATACGATCATGATAAAGTCCGACATCCATGATTTTGACAAGATGATGCATACGATCTTCGTCATTATGGAAGACAGACTGAAAGTCGTTGATAACGTCTTCCTGAACATAACCGGAGCATCAGGAGAATTCTGTACAGCGGCGAGTATCCTGGCCATGTGCTATGAAAGGGTACATGTAGTGAGTGTCAAGAAGAACAAAACCGCCATGACCGATGAGGAGATCGAAAACACACCGGGAGTGAAAACGACATTCTCGGAATCCATCTGTATGGGCCAAGTAACAGGATTCGACATGGAACTGCCGGATCTGAATCTGATCAGGGCACTGAAGATATACAACGACACTCCAAGAGGTAAAAGAAGCGCTTCAGAGATAATCAAAGGACTTTTGACCGATGGTGTTTGGTACGAACTAAAGAGGATAGACAGACCGGAAGATGGAGAATCTGGAACATCACTCAGTATCAAAAAACCGAGACAGAAGACCAAAGAACAGAAGAGGATAGTCTACCGTGAGAAGAACTTCTACCAAAGGAACATCCTTGGCGAATGGAGTAAGAACGAATGGGTCAAGGAAGATGAAATAGCGGTAGGAGGATACGATATGGATGATGAGGGAAGACGCGTACTTTCCATATTCACAGGAACTATCGCCGATTTAAACTCCGAAATTCTTATTGATGAGGAGAAAGAGAAACTGAAAAAAGAGGAAAGGGATCAGAAACGTATCGAATTAATGAAGAAACTCGCCGAAATAAGTGATAATGCCCCGGATTCAGAATAAACTGGAGTAGATGTCAACGTGGTCTAATCGACCTTCGAATGAATTCATGAAAACGATACAAATGCTTGAGGATAAAGAATCATCAAAGTACTTTTTTACTCCTATAAACATACGAGAACATGAACAAGCTGATAATCGCAATAGTGGTCGTAGCGGTCATAGCAGTAGGCGCTATCGCGGGTTATTCTATTTTGAACAAAGATTCATCAGAATCATCATCAGATGGGATTAATTACGGAGAAGGCTTCGAACTGAAGAGCACGATCCAGACATATGATGGGAGTCAACCAACAAAAGCACAATATTACTTCAAGACTACATCGTCTTCATCGAATATGCTGAGACTGAACATCATGATGAATGGAACAAACTATTCTACGAATGCTACGATGATGAAACTGACTGATACCTCGTACTCGGCGAAGATAGACTCTGCCGACATGTACTATTACGCAGAATATATACCGTCGAAAGAGAAATGGTATCTAATCAGTACCTCCGACGAAAATCCGAAGATCAAGGATTATAACAACGTCCTATCCTATTCCAAGGATGACAATATACTGTTCAGATTGACGGAAGTGGTCATCAACACGTTCAATCTTTGTACATCTGGACCGTATCAATGCGATTTCAAGGATCCGTTCTTCATGAAGGACAACAAGATCTGTGAGCAAATATTGATGGGACTACGCGCACCCACAGTATGTTACAACAAACATGTAGCATTCGGAGAGACCGGAGAAAAATACAAGACGATTATCGTTACAGGAACAGACAATATCGTAAGAACGAACGATACCAAACAACAGGAGATATCGAACGGTTCGATATTCACCGGTAACGGATATTACGCCAATGCCAAGTTGAAAGCATACACATACAAAACGTATTCTGAAGGGGAATTGTTGAGCACCGTCTTCTATGATTCAGATATTGGCCTGACCTGCAGTTATACGATCTATGAAGATGGTAAATCCCAATCTATGTTCTGGATTGATTACGTCAAACAGGCATAAACATCAAACATGATATTATCGCTGGGGGAAACCCCAGCAACTTATGGACTGATATGGGGGGGGCGGATGCCCACGCCCATTATCAGGATTAGAGTCTTGATCTAATGTGTTCAGATGAATCTGTACAATAACTTATGACCAGGATCATCATCACCGAATGCTGATTGACATCTTCCAAGTTAAATTAAGTACATGTGGGGTTATGAGGAGTCGATAGCTTGTTCCTGACATACATGGATGAATCCGGGAAACCCAACTACAACGATGCGGAGAACGAATACGTTCTCGCTGCCATCACCATCCATGAGTCAGAATACAGACACGTCGAGGAAGAACTGTCAAAGATCAAGATGCTCTACTTCCAAGAAACGGATCCAGAGGATGTCGAGATACATGCGACCGACATAATCAGCCGCAAAGGCGTCTTCAACACAATGGATCTCAGCAGACGCCTCCAGCTTCTGAAGGATGTGCTTGGGATACTGGAGAAGATAGATTGTACGGTCAACTGCACCTTGATAAGGAAAGATCTATTGACAAAACGTAAACCTGATGTGGATGGCCTCGCATACAAATTCCTTTTCGAAAGACTGTGCATGACACACGAGAAACTTAACAGGAAGCTCATCAAGAAAGGATCCGATCCCCAATTCGGAATCCTCTTCATGGATTCCATACAGCCGCAAATCAACGAAGGGATCAAGACAAAGGTCCGCGAAATGATAAAGGAAGGGACCGAATTCACGGATAACGACTATATCATCGAGGATGTCGTATTTGTGGACTCAAGATACAGGTCCATGTCGCAGATCGTGGACTGTGTCGCTTATGTCGTGAGACGCTATCACCGCCTATGCTTCCGTGATAATACTGATGAGAGCGAGATGGTATTCTACAAAGATTGCTACGAGCTGATTGCTCCGCACATCAGAAGGGGTAACAGCGGAAAAGTAAAAGGTGCTGGACTGAAGATCTATCCGAAGAAGTGAAGATGACAGAGTTTAGTCGCTTAGGAGCCACATCCCTCTGCCGCGCCCCCCAATTGGGACAATGTATACTATGGTCGTTAGGTATATATTCTATTCGCTTGTCGTATCGAAAAATCCAGAACATTATTGAAGGACCGAATAGTAAAGACAGGACGAATGCCCACAACCCCAAAATCATTCAGATAAGTTCGAGCAGGAGAAATGTTCAACTGCGTTCATAAACGCACACGTAATCCTTGGTGCCGCAATCAAGAACGTCCTTCATAAAGAAGACATGGACCTGTCTTCCGAACAGAGGCTGGAAGTCCCTGTTGTCCGGAGGGTATATGGAAGTGCGGCCTTCCAGCATGAATATCAAGTCGTGAACGTTATCGTCATTCAGCATGTATATCCTGGAAGGCTTGTCTATCATCCTCTCCCAGGCTATGGCTACCCTTCTCCTGATCTCATCGATATCAGGCTCATCCTGATAGGGATCGAACCACGAATGCCTCAGATCCGAATCGTCGGGATAGAGGCCGTTGGTCACCCTTATCGAAGGTTTCACGGGACGCCTGTAGTCCGTCTCATGCTCCCTGTACCAATCGCTGAGCCCCTCGTAGCGGGACTTATCCTCGAAGCTTGCATGGAAACCGGTTTCTGTATCGACGGGTTGCATGGTGAACCCCTTGCCGACGACAGTGATCTTCGGCTCGAGGCCGGTCCAGATGAACAGATGGGAGAATCTGTCGAAGAAATCGTCCTTATCCACATAGTATTCGCTGTTCTTCCTCTTGAGAATGATATACTCCACATCATCGTATGGGATGCGATAATCTTCCAATCTGGAGACGATGTTCTCATGGAGTTCGTAATACACATCTCCGCCCTGGAAGAACAGCCTGAGGCTTCCGTCCTCGAACTCCATCTCGCCCTCGTAACCATCGGTACCGATGGTGTATTCAACTTGATCCTGTCTCTCTTCCATGATGAGCCGATGAAGTCACAGATATAAACAACATAAGATAGGGGCGGATGCCCACGCCCCCTTGATTATTCAGATGAACCTTGAGATGAACTTCCTGTCGGGGTTGTCGCCGTTGATTACCGAATTGTGCCTGTTGAGGTCCTCGAATGGTGTGTCTGTCGGTCTCGGTATGAAGTAATCCGGATGGTCCTTGACGAACTTGATGGCTGCTTCGCGGTTGCACTGGGGGGACTTGGGATTGTTCAGGATGCGCTCTATGTAATGCTGGTTGTATGCGATGTTGGATTTTGTGAGTGCCAATCTCTGTCTGATGTAACCGTCGTCTAGTTTCCTTACCACGGGTCCGGTGATCTTGCTGATGTCGACCCATCCGCGGGGGATGGGCCTGCTGGACTTCCAGTTGCGCCAGTCGCCGTTGACCCTGGTCTGTTTTGGGTACCTCGTGGGGATGACGAAGTACTCATGGGCCTCCGAGTTCTTCCTGTACGGCGAGTTCTCGGCCTCGTATGTCTCCTTGATGCTGCCGACCCACTTGTTGACCTTCCTGTTGGTCATGGGGATGCCTCGGTGGAATCCTGGCCCTCGTCCGGGAAGTATCTCCCGTCGATGGTCTGGAGGAGGTCGAACGCGATGTCGTGGTTGGGGCAGCGGACGGTGAACTCCACCGTCTCCCCGTGTCTGATGTCGCCTATCTCGGAAAGGACCGGGCCTTCCTTGGTCGTGAGGTCGATTTCGAGATGCTCGGGGACGTGTGAGTTCCTGAGGTCCGTCCCTTCCTGATGCTGACCGGACTCTCCGTCCGTATCGTCATCCTTGTCGGAGTCGTCGTCATCGTATCCTTCCCCGTCATTCTGTGCGGCGGATCCGGCGAGATTGTCGCCGAGTGCCTCGAAGTCCTCCGCCATCAGGGTGTTCATCCTGAGATGGATGTGGAACGGGCACCTGGATGCGGGTCTGCCGTCGGGGAGGAACACGTCGTTCATTCCCAGCTCTGCTTTCTCGATCTGCCTCCCATCCTCTGACTCGATGAGCATCGGACGGTATCCCACGTCGGACCTCTCGAGGGCTCTGACCCTGACCGTGACGTCTATCGCGTCGGGTCCGTAGACCTTGTTGATGTACTCCGCGATCCAGTCGAGGGCGTCGCAGAATCCGAGGCCCTCCGGCATCCTGATGCCGTATCCCTTCAGCTGCTTCCCGAATACGACCTTGTCGCTCCTGGGGCATCTCGCGAGCTCGATGCACCTGCGTTCGATGTTCTGTTCCCTGATTTCCTGTGTGATCTCTGTCATATTATCACCTTGTTCGATGTTTTTAGACAGGTTCTCTCCTGTACGGATCTAGAGCGTCCGCTGACTCGTTCGTATTTCAGACATGTTCTGGACGACGTCCAGACGGATTCTTGGCGAGAATGAGGTCAGGCGGTGACTATCGCCTCCTCCGTGCCGAATGCCTTGCGCTGGCGTCTGAGGAAGTACTCGTCGGGTTCCGCGAAGGGGCCGTCCATGACCAGGTCGTGGTTCTCCCTCTCTATCTCCAGCTCCTTGGAGCAGATGCAGAAGGGGACCATCCTTGCCAGATCGTATTTGGTCAATTCTTTGTCACGCAGCTGCGACTTGTACCTCTGGAAGAACTGTCTCACGAGGTCGGCGTTGTTGCGGAATGCGACTATCTGATGGTCCGCGATGTATCTGACGTACTGGCCTTCCCTATCTGATATTCCGTCGTATGTCCTGAGGAGGCATCCGCATTCCTTGCAGACCCTGATCTTGTACTCCCTATAGATGTCGATGTTGACTATCGCCTTCCTGGACACTCCGCCCCAGTATCTGGTGCGAAGGTCCTTGTAGAGCCTGTCCATGGTCCACTGCTCCCAGTCGATGTCGCTGAGGTCGCCTACCATACGGCCTATGCCCAGATCCTGGTTCTCGTAGTCCTTGTCCGAGTAGTGCGCTCCGGGGGACTTGAGGCCGGGGATCATGTGGTCCATGAAATCCAGGTCCCAATCGACGTCCTCCGGCTCTATATCGACGTAGCCGAGGCCCATGTGCGTCATCAGGTATGCTACCGTGTGCCTTATGCTGCGGATCTTCTGTCTCGAGTGTATCTTCTTGATTATCCATCCCGGGTTCTCCTTCCTGAATGCGTCTGTATCGATCCTTCCGAACATGATTATGTGGAAATGCGGCGAGAGTTCCCAGAAGCTTCCTGTGCTGGCCTTCCATGACTGCCTCCAGGGATGGAACACGTTGAATCCAGCGAGGCCTCCGTGCTTCACGAGCTGTGCCTCTATGTACTTGCATACGTCGTCGTAGGGCTGGTATGACTGCATCGCGGACTTCATGAAGTCCTGGGGCGGGGATACCACCCAATGCGATACGTCGCCTACGTCCGTTCCCTGCTTCTGGTTGAGGCCCTTGAACTGGAGCATCCTCTTCTCTACGCTGACGGCCTTCTTGAGTGCGGTGTCGTTCATGCATTTCGGGCATCTTAGCGACCAGCAGTGCTTGTTCTTGGCCTTGCAGTGATGGTGATGGTCCTCGGGACAGGCTGTGTATACGATTGTCTTATCCGATGCTCTGATGAAGCCGCATCCTCTCGATAGGGGTCTTTCCTGATCGTGGCCGGGCATATCCCATGTGATGTGGTTGGTGATCCTTTCCTGAAGCTGCCTCGATATCTTTCTCTCGGACGTGTCCTTTCCTGTGGGTGTGATAAGTTTAGTGTTCTCGAGAGGTATCCCTTCCTGATCGCTTTCCTGAGTTCCCTGGTCTATGAACGAACCGTCATCCTTGCTCACCCTGTTCGCAAATCTAAGGTACCTATTGGCAGGATACAGGGGCGACTGGACTGGTAAGTTGAGAACGTAAGGTACTACAGGGTGCTGACTGAGGGCGGCCTGTTCGGCCATGGATACGATTTCTGCATCCCTCATACGGCGTTCGAGGGCCCTGATGCGAGACTCCTCCGCCTTGGCGTCGTAGTAATCCAATGATCTCATCATCTTCCATTCCTCCTTGATAGGTTCGTTCGTATGCTATGCGTTCCGACTTTACGGTCGGGGTAAGCGGCGACGGGTCGCCGTTGGAAGGCGGCCGGCGTGCCTGGGCGGTGCCCAACGGCACGCTCGGCCTGTTTGTCGCCCGTCCCCTTCGCTTCGCTCGGGGCCGCGGCCTTCGCTTGCGCTTCGGCCGGGCGACCCCGTAGGGATAGGGGGTGGGTTCCGTGGTAGTCATATGGGCGGCTTCGCCGCCGTTGGGGAACAGCGGTGCGGATGGCCGCTGCCCCCGACCTCATTGCATAGGCCCCACCTCCTCCCTATCATCCATCGTCGGATGGGTGAGGTCGACGATCGACACTATGTCGTTGCCGAGCCATGAGCCGTAATGGGACACCCTGTCCAGATGCTCCGCCTTGGATACGGCGGCAGACATCATGCGTTCCCTTCCGATGGATTCCATGAATCTCACCACCGGATGGTCCTCGAGACCGAGGAACCTGAACGGGAACAGCCACTCGAAGTACTGCCTGGAGTCCCTCGGTTCGGCGAGGGAGATCTCCGGTGGAAGGGGTACGTGTGCGGAAGCTCTCATCGAGAGCATCCTGTCCGTCTCCTGGTCCGTCGTGATGCTGACGCTCATATCACCACGTCCCTGAACATGTGGCTGTTGCGGTAGGTCCACCATGGGACCTTCTGAACCGCGACGCAGTCCTCGAACCTCGGGAAGTAGCACCAGGCACGCCTGTCGACCTTCGGGAATCTGGCGTTGGCCACGTCGATCCAGAAGTTGGCAGATGCCTGCGACTGCCTGAACTCGGGCCTCTCGAACTGCAGGTCCTCCTGATGCATGTACTTGCACATGACGACCGCATCCTGGCTGCGCAGGAAGGCTATGTCCGTATCGGCGAGGTTCTGGGTGGTGATGCACACCACGATGCTCTTGTGGCTGATGATGGACAGCCATCCCTGGAGATCGGTCCTTTTGGACGAGCCTCTGGACTGGAAGATCCTGTTCACATCCTCGATGACGACTATCGCGTTCACCGGGATGTCCGAGGTCTTCTCCACCAAGGTGTACCCCGGGAAGATGCTGACATCGTAGGTCAGGGTGTCCAGCATGTACTTCGGACGGTCCGGCCAGCACATCGCTATCAGGCTGTGGAGGGAGCAGGACTTGCCCTGCTTCCCGCTGCCCACGGCGATGATTATGCCGTGCTCCATGTCGCGGATGTAGTCGATGGCCTTACTCCTCTGGACGGTCATCCCTCGCACCCCCGCTGTCGACAGGCCCCTCTGCGGTCCTGTCCTTCGAGTAGTCGGGCTTGATCAGCCCTGCGGCGGAACCGATGTCGTCGAGGATCCCCTTCAGGAAGCTCCTCGCATACGCCAGACCTATGGCTGTGCCCCTGTCCTTGATCTGGTTGTTCTCCATCAGGACCTCCTCGGTCAGATTGCTGAACCTGGTGTAGCCCTGTTCCCTGGTGAACACCAGCAGAGCGTTGAGCTCGTGCACCCAGCCGTAATCGATGTCGCCGTTGTCGGTATCGATCGATTTGGCCAGATACACGTCGCTGAAGAGCGGCGTGTGGTAGGTCACGTTGTTCCCGGACTGCCTGAAGAACCTGAACATCCTCTCGGGCACGAACACCACCCTGATCCCGTGGGTCTCAGGTTCGAGGGCGATGACAATCTTCCCGTTGGGACGGTAGAGTATCTTCGATGCCCAGGATCCGAGGATCCAACCGATGATGGGCGCAAGGGCGATGGGCCAGTATTCCTGGACCACCTCCTTGATCGCTTCGGGGCCGTACACGAAATAGCACACGGCCGTGACGATACCGATGGCGACCGCCAGCAGGAGGATCCTGCGGACCAGTATACCGAAGACCGAAGGCATGCGCCTCCTGGCCGTATCTGGTATGGGTTGGGGGTCCTCCGAGAGCTGCTCCTCCTCGTATCTTTCATAGGCGCCTTCCTCAGACGACATCGCGGACCTCCGTATCCATCTTCATGATGTGGTACCTGAACGACCTCATGAACACCCAGGCGGTGACGGCGACCATCAGAACGCATAGTACGATGTTGACGGTCTCACCCCCGAGTAGAACAGCATGCCTCCGAAGAAGGCCAGTATCCCTCCGACGGTCAGGAAGGACAGGGTCTCCGGTATCCCCAGGACGTCGCTAAGATAGGGCGACAGCCATGAGGATGCCAGGAATAACCCGGCCCCTATGATCATGCGGATGAAGTTCATGGGAAGGGCCTCCTGCACTCGCAATCCGAGATCTCCGAGTAGAACGCCAGGTAGATGACGATGCACTCCAGGGCGCAGACGAAGAACAGGATGAACCCCGCCATCAGCCAGAAGACGGTGGGGTCGGTGGGGATGCTGTCCACCACCGCCCTCGCGACAGTGTTCCCTGTTGCGTCGCTCAGAAGGGAGCCGAGGGATTCCCCGGTCCCCAGGGTCACGACCAGATCGAGGATGAAGCTGGCGTTCAGGAGCCCTGCCAGAAGCGGGACCCAGAAGATCATCTTCTTTCCCATCTGCGCTCCTCCTCGTTCCAGTAGTGGTTCCTGGTGTTCTGGATGATCGGAGTCTCGAGATACTCCCTGTTCAGACCGTGGTTGGCCCTCAGGTAGTTGACGATGTACCTCAGGATGAGGACCATCATCACGATGAACCCGAAGATGATCAGTATCTGGGCCGCCTCCTGGCTGATGCCGAGGGTGGAGGCCACCACGTTGGATGCGCCCCCGTTAAGGAACAGGTAGGTGAACCCTCCGACGATGGCCACCTTCGCGGCGTTGCCCCAGGTGATGATTGTCTTCGCTCCCGCCTGGACAGCCTCTCCCGCCACTTTCGTGACGGTCTGGACGTTCTTGACGCCGTTGGCCGTCCAGGTCTTGGTCCATGTGGCCGTGGCGGTGGAGCCTCCCTTTCCGAAGAGGTTCGAGACCGCCTTGGCCAGACTGCTCCAGGCTGACATGGTCAGTACATCCTCCTTGATCTGATGTACAGGATGGCTAGCACGATCAACACGAGGATGATGATGCACAGGACGAGGTTCTTCTCGACGAAATCCTTGATCTGGTCGATGACATCATTCACATCATCGCCTGAACCGCTTTCCGCCGCATTCCAGATTGCCTTGACGGTCACATCGCCTGTGAGCTGAACGGACTGTCCGGGCTGATAGACCTGGAGTCCGCATGCCCATCCTCCGAATGTGCAGTCCTCCTTCGTTCCGTCGTATTCGGGGAAGGTGAACATGCCTCCGGACTGGATGTTCATCGCAGCTATGGGTTTGGATCCGCCGTCGACGTTGAATGTGACGACGATCTCGGAGACCACAGGAGCAGTGGACCTCCAGACGGCCTTGAACACGATGTCGGAAGACACGGTGAAAGGCTGTCCGGGCTGATAGGTGGTGCTGTTGCATGACCATCCGCCGAAGGCATAGCCTTCCTTCGTTCCGGTGTATCCGGGAAGGGTGATCTGGGTTCCGCTCTCCACGTTGATCATGGGAACGGTGGTGGATCCTCCGTCGACGTTGAATGTCACCGTGCGGTAGACCGTCTCGGGGACCTGCGACCATACCGCAGTCAGGGTGATATCCTGGGTGACGGGGGTGTCGAAGCTGTATGCGCGGCTTCCAAGGAACCATACCGAGAATACATATCCGTCCCTGGTAGGGTTCGCGGGAGCGGTTGCGGTCATACCGTCCTGGACCGTCTGAGCCTGGACGGGGGATCCTCCGTTGGAATCGAAGGTCACGGTGTGCGTTGCAGCAGGAGCCTGGACGGGAGTCCACTTGGCGTACAGGGTCATCGACCTTGTGATGCCTGCGGTCCAGTCCATGGCGTTCTCGAATGTGGCTTCGCAATACCAACCGTCGAAGGTATATCCATCTCTGATGGGATCCGCAGGTCTGGTGGCCGTTGCGTTGTAGGAATCCATCTGGATCTCGGAGACGGCAGAACCGCCGTTGCTGTTAAAGGTCAGCTTGGGGTATCCCATGACCTGGACCTTGTAGATCTCAGTGGTCGTTCCCTGTGTGTTGGTGGTGGTCTGAGTGACGAAGTATGTCCCCACTGCGGCATATGTGTGCCTGGGGTTCCATTCGTTTGAATGCTCAGTGTTGTCGCCGAAATCCCAGTCGATGGTCTGGGCGTCGGCTCCGTCGAATACGAACTGGAGGGTGTAGGAGTAGAATTCCCCGTAATCCCTCGTTATCTCTGGATCGGCATCGACTTCCGAGCCGACCAGAGAGAAGGCCCCCACGATGAAAGCGAGGGCCATGGCTGCTGCTAGGATTCTGTTGTCAAACTGCATAGATGATCGCACCTCCTGTGGGAGATGATTCGAAATTCAGAGCGGACAGGACGGTGATCGAGAAGGTCTTGGTCGCCGATGTGTAGCCCGACTTCGAGAATGTGAGGGTCACGTTGTAAGTGCCCGGACTGGTGGGTGTTCCGGATACGTTGGTCCCGTTGGCAGAGAGCCATGAGGCTCCACTTATCGAGACCGAGCATCCGCTGACGGAAACGGTGGGCTTGAAGCTCCACGCGGAACCAACGACACCGTAGGTATCGGGGGTCCCGGAGACGGTTATGGTGGACTGCTTCCAGACCGCATAGAGCTGGGTGGACCCGTAGCTGAAGCTGTAGGCCGTTCCAGCCTGGTAGCTCGCCGATGTCGCCGATGATGAAGTTGACCATCCGAGGAACGTGTATCCAGATCTGGTCGGCACCGTCGATGACAACGTTATCGACTTGCTGGTGGTGGAAGCCGTCGCGGTGGTGTTCGATGGGGCACCGGATCCGCCGTTCGCGTTGTACTTGATGGTGTACTGGTAGCTGTAGGTGGTGGTCGATCCCATCTCCTCCGCCGGATAGTACTTGGCGGTCTTGGTCACGGTGACGGAGTCCCCGAGGCTGGTGCCGTAGAGGGAAGACGCCATGTTGTAGCATCCGGAATCGTAGCTCACGGTGTACGTGTAGTTGGTTCCCGATCCCGTCTCGTCCTGTGCCCCGTACCAGTCGACGTCGAACCTAGTTCCCGATTCAACGGTGTAGGACTTGCTGCTCGCGGTGACCACGTCTGTATCCACTCCGAGGACATGGAAGCTTTCCCAGTTCCCTTTATAGACGGTAATGGTGTAGGTGGTTACCTTCTCCTGCCAGACCGCATACAGCGTCTTCGATCCGTTGTAGGATACGGAGATGGAGCTGCCACCCTGGTATGAGGCGCTGGTAGCCGATGACGATGTGGACCATCCGAGGAAGTCGTATCCCGACCTAGTGGGGGTCGTAGACGAGACGGTGAACGAATGGTTGCTAGTGCTCGTTCCAGAATAGGACTGGGTGCTGGGTACTCCCGATCCGCCGTTAGCGTTGTAGTACAGATAGCATGTGTACTGAGTCGCAGCACTTCCGGTAACGGTGACGGTGAACTTGTAATCATAATCGGTGGTGATCACATAGGTACCTGCCGTGGTTGGAGAACCGACCGCCTTGACGAACGGTACACCAGCATTGATGAACGAAGACAATGTGACTCCAGGGATGGATCCCGTGAAGTCGTCTCCGGGTCCGAGGACCTTGTTGATGGAGTCCCCGACGTTCCACGAGTAGGACTGCTCCGTATAGCTGGACGACGAGGCGTTCACGGCGTAGATCGTAATGGTCTTCACAGTGGAGACGTTACCGTTGGAGTTCTCGCGTACGAGTCCGACGGAGATCGTTCCCGCCTTAGAAATGGTTCCGGAGACGGACCCGCTGCCTTTGGAGAGGCCGTATCCCGATGTCACGGTGTTCGGATAATAGGAATAGTTTCCGCTGGATCCGAGGGTTATGCTGACCGTTCCCCCTACCTTCACGTAGTACGAGTTGTTCGAGTCAGTGTTGAACTGGGCCCCGTTGGCGCTCAGAGAATCGAGGGGGCTGGACGAGGTTCCGTGGTTGGAGATCGCGTCCGCCTCCTCGGAGTTCTCCGAAATCATGACGCAGGCCGAGGCCATGAGTATGGCCAAGGCCGCGAACATGAACAGTCTCATGCTCTTGGTGATCATCGTATCACACGGCGTAGATGACCGCTCCGCCGGTGGGTGCGGATGTGAAGATCAGCTGGCTGTACAGGTTGACGGTTACCTCCTTGGTCGCGGTCTGTCCCGCGGCGGATGTTGCCGTCAGGGTCACTGTGAGGTCCTCTCCTGGGGAATATCCCATGACGCGGAGCTCCCTGTTGACGATGCTGCATGAGAGGCCGGGGACTTCTGTGGAAGCTGTGAGCTGGTTGGTGGATCCTCCGGACATGGTGTAGGCGGAGGTCTTGGAGCTTGTACCGCAGACCCCGTTGAGGACGTCATCACCTGAGATAGCTAGGGTGTCCTCGACGTTGACGAAGAAGTACGCGGACCTGGTCTGGCCGTATGCCGTATGACAGGTGACCTCGACCATCTGGTTGAGACCGGGCTGGTCGGAGTTCACGATCTTCAGGACGCCGTCCTCGACGGACGCTCCTGAGAAGTCCTCTACGGACCAGGTCTTCGCCGATGTCTCGGGGGTTGTGATCTGGAGGGTCTTCTCGACGGGATTGTTCCTGTAGGTCAGGATGTTGGAGTCGCTGGAGAGCGTGAGCTGGGGCTCGGACTGGATGGTGATCTGCTTGGTTGCAGTCTGGGAAGGTCCGTGGCTGGAGGTTCCCGTGATGGTTATGGTGGTGGACTTCACTTCGGAAGAGGATCCGTTGACGACTCCGGTGCTGGAGTTCAGAGTGAATCCGGTGGGAAGGGTGCCGCTGGTGACCGCCCAAGTGACTCCGATGTCCTCGGAATTGGTTATGCCTGCGGAAGAGACCACGGTCCCATAGGAAGTGATTGTCTCTGCGGCTCCTCCGACAATCTTGGAATATACGGTGAATGAGACCGCGAGGTTCTTGGTCTCTCCTCCGGGAGCCGTGGCTGTCAGATAGACTGTCTGAAGGCCAGTGGCCGTAGGGGTTCCTGTGACCTTTCCGTTGCTCAGGCTGAGGCCTGCCGGAAGGGTCTTACCGGACTGGACCGTCCATGTGACTGTACCCATTCCGGATGTTCCGGTGGGGGTGAAGTTGATGTTGCTGCCTTTGATTATGTCGTTGATGGTTCCGGAGACCGAGAGTCCGCCAACCACTGTGAATGTCACGTACTGGTAGGCGGTCTGGGAGACCGGAGAGGTCATGCTGGCCTGGATGACCACGTTGTACTTCGTTCCGGCAGTGGCGTTGCTGGGGATGTTCACTGTGACGGTCTTTCCGCTAACCGATCCGACGTTTCCGTCGTTGACCTTCAGGGAGACCGTGAGGTACTGTGTGAGATCGCTCGGGAAGTCAGGGGTGTATGTCCACCTGTAGCCGGGAGCGATGTTGATGTTCGTGGGCGTTCCGTATGTTGCGCTGAGATCTTCGCCTATAGCGTCGGACTCATGGGATTCCGCAAGGATGCAGAAACCTGCCATCGCCATGACGAGGACTGCGAACAATGCGGTCGCCTTGATGTTGCTAAACATTGTTTCAACTCGTTTGTTCCGGCCTTAGATACGGCGGCCGGGACCGTTGTTCGAATGTGTATGCTTAGGGATGGCCAGAGCTACCGCTGAGACCATCATAAGACCGTAGAGTAGGAGAGGAAGCCAGTACGATTCCAGGAACATGGGGAAGTCCAGTCCGGAGACGTAGGATACGTCCGAGGAATCGCTGGTGAGGTACGAAATTCCAAGGTCGATGCCCACCCAGGCCAGGGCGGATGCAATCGCAGGGATTATCGCAGGGAGAACCATCGATAGCAGCCTCCTTTGAGCCTGGACCTGATTACCAGTGCGGTACCGAACGCCCCCACTGCTGAGAGCGCCCAGAACCACGGGTCGTCGAGAGCGTTGGCCAGAACGTCCCATACCGTTGTGACCGGGATGACAACGTCTGTCATCTGTACTGCCTCCTGCGGAGGTACCTGCCGATAAGCGAAGGTTTCTGGATCGGGGTCTTGATGTCCCTGAGGATGAAGACCGCAATAGCCGAGACCGAGATGATGAAGAAGATCGCCATGACCACCATGTAGTCGTGCTTCTCCTCCACCAGGTCCTGGACCTCGTCGCCCCTTACCGTGACCTTCACCGTCTTGGAGACGGATGTGCCGTTGTCGTGATGGACGGTGACCTTCAGATCGAAGACGCCCTTCTCGGTGGGTTCAGCCCTGAGGGTGGAACCGTCCCTCACGGTGACGAAATCGGCCGCGGGGCCGGAGACCGTGACGATGTCGCCCTCCTCCACCGTGAGGATGACGTCCAGCCTCTCTCCGACGACCATCTGGAAATCGGTGAGCTCCAGGACGTAGACGTCCTCGTGAGGGATGACGTTGATCGACACCATGTCCGACTTGGAGGTCTCGGATACATTGTTGACTGCCTTGCAGACCACGGTGTACCTTCCCTCCCTGTCGTAGGTGTAGGCGTTGCCCTGCTCGGGGATGCCGTCGCCGTTGAAGTCGAAGGAGTAGAACGATGCGTTCTGTCCCTTGAAAAGGGCCACCACTGTGTAACCGTCGTCGCTGAGGACCAGATCGAAATCGACCACCGGCGCGGAGGTCTCCCTGGGATACACATGGATGCTCCATGAGTCGTCTCCGAGGTTGACCCCGAAGGATTCGCCCACGAAGACGTCGCCGGGGGTTCCGGAGACCATCCTGTACGTTTTTCCATCCAGTGTCGAAGTGATCACGCTGAACGGGGCGCCGTCCTCGATGCTGACCTCGTCATCGGATTCGATGATGAAGCTGTACGGTATCCCGACCCAAGCCGCCTCGCGGTGATAGTTGTCCAGGCAGATGACCGACACGTCCTCCGATACAAAGAATCCGTCGAATCCCGCCAGGGTGCATTTCACCGTGTAGCTGCCGGATGCGGGGAACTCGTACAGTGCCGTGGGGGATGATGTGGCGAATACCACTCCCTCGTAGGACCAGATTATGTTCGATGCATTGGCGTATCCGGAGATCACGAAGTCGTAGACCCTAGGCTCCGTTGCCCTCGGAGTCGCCGTTATTGTTCCCATCACCGGCGCTGGGGCGGATGCCTGTCTCTCGTTGACCTTCACGAATACGGTGTTGCTGACATCAACGTATCCTTCCAGACTAGCCCTGTAGGTAATCGCATAGGTCCCCTTCCCATCGAACGTCCCTGCTATGGACCTTCCGTTGACCTGCAGCCCAGTATCGGATACGAGGTTGCCGTCCTTGGTCACCGAGACCAGTGTGATCTCGGCGTTGGTGGGATTGGTCACCGGGGTGTAGGAGAAGAAATCCCCTTCGGTGAGGACGTACTCTATAGGCTTGACGATGGTTATCGGCACCTTGACGGTGACGACGGATTCGCCTGTGATGTATCCCGTGTAGGATGCGTTCAGCTGTATGAAGTACGTTCCCGGATCCACTCCGGTCATATCGAGGATGAGGTCGTGGCCTTCAATCTTGATATTATCTATAGGAAGACCTCCGGCCGATCCTATGGATACCGCAGCGGATGAGGGGCTGGTGTGGATCGGGAGCGAGGCCGACTGGCCGCTAGTTACTGTGGCAGTGGCATCGTTGATCTGCACCGCGTTCCTCTTCCAGACCGCATGCAGGGTGACGTCCCTGGTGGCGTTGTACGAGGATACCCCCTCGTCTGCAGTCTCGGACTCGCTCCATCCCATGAATGCGTATGCACCGCTGGAATGGACGGCCTGAGGTAGCGAAGCGAAGGATCCCTCGGGGATCTGCTCGGACCATGTCTGATGGCCGTTCACCAGTCCGATCCCAGCATCGTATGTGATGGTGTAGACCGGGTTGGTGTTGACTGCGAAGATCCTCAGGGTGAAGTCCGTGTAGACGACGCCCATCTGGGAGTGGTTGACCTCGACCTCGATTAGCCCTTCCTTGGAGATGGTACCGGAAACCTTGCTGCCGTTGAAGGACAGCCCGTATCCGGAGGTCACCGATCCGGGGTTGTAGTAGGTCAGAGCCGACCACGAGTTATCCTTGTGGTATCCGCTAACGATGCTTACATCGCTTCCCACAGCCACATAGTATGTCCTGTCGGAGTCCTCCTTCAGGATGTAGCAGTCGTACGAGAACCCGGTCAATGGGTGGTTCGAGGTGCCGTGCTCATCGACAGCGTCGGAATCGTCCGCGAGGAATGCGACCGAGGTCATCACCACGAGGAGGGCCATAGCTATCGCTGCCACACATCTGATTCCGACCATCCCTGCTCACTCCCTTCTGGTGCCGTACTCCCTTCTGGGGGCGTTCTTCCAGTCGCGGTTGTAGTGCTTGAAGACCATGTGGGGATTGTCGTGGATCACCTTGGTGACCGCATCCTTGTCCTCCTGGGAGGACTCCTTGTTGGTGAGTACCCTCAGGAAATACGAGGCGGTACGGGTCTGATTCTTGTTCTGGAAGGCTATTCCGAAGAACTTCTTCTCCTTGGGGGACATCTTCGCGTAGTCCTCCTTGGACTTCCAGAACCTGGACCAGAACCTCCTGTTCCTCAGCTCGGGGTCAGCTGCCTCTGCAGCCTTCCTTGCCTTATAGGCCTCCACCTGCTTGTCAGTAGCGAGGCGGTCCCTGTTGAGGTTCATGAAATCCTTCGCATTCTGGCGGGTCTCCGCCGGGGTGTCCGGATTGTCGATGATGCTCTCCAGGTACATCCTCCTCCTGAGAGGGGTGCCCATGTTGCTGACCGCCTTGGAGATCTCCTCGACGGAGCGTACCTCGGCGATGGGCCTTCTGGTCTTCCTTCCCCCGAAGAAGGATCTCCTTCCCATGATGGACGGATCGAGGTCGATCTGCTCCTGGGTGAGGAACTTCTCAGGGTGTGCGCTCATGTACGCAGCCACGGCATCCTTGTTGACGACAGGGGAATCCCTGTTGGCAAGGACCTTGTGGGCGTACTTCGTGGCCTTGACGCGATCCATGGAACCGAAAATATCGTCCACTTCTCCGGGCCTGAAATATCTGTTTGCCATTGTTGACACCTTCTTTATTCGCTCTGCTTGGTGCCCCTGCAGAGAAGGGGTTTGCCGCGGACGGTCCGTATGTCCGAGGGGATGCGGTCGACCGGCCTGAGAAAACAAGCCGAAAAAGCAGACCGGAAGACCATGACCTCACCACCCGACAAAGGACGCAGGAAGAAAACGAGCGGTTCGGTCTGAGGCTGCAAACTCATTCAAAACAGCCTGGAGGATGGAAACATCCCCTCTTTGGACCGGACCGTCCGCAGCGATCTTCACCAGTTCAGATGCCCCTCGTCCAGACACACTTCTTCTCGAGTCTGGTGTATCTCGTTCCGACACGTTCCGATATCACTATGCGGGTCACATCCCCGGTTTCCTTGTGTACTTCCATGAGACGTTTCGCGATCTCGAGGGTATCGGCCTGCAGGCGTCTCTTAGAAACGTTGTTCTTGGAGTCCGTCCTGAATATGTCCACGACGAAGGGCCTCATGTGGATCAGACCTTGTACTTCGCGATGATCCTCTTGGCCTCATCGACGTTGTTGTCGGTCCTGTCTCCGTCCCTGGTGGGTGCTCCCTCGACTGCCTTCGCGACGACCTTGAGCCAATCGCTGAGCTCGAGGAGGACCTTGGGATCCGCGGGGAGAGAACTGTATCTCTTGTTGTTCGCAACCGAGATTCCTGCGGTGTAGGGTCCGTACTCTTTCTTCGCCTCGTCGTAGAACGAACTCATGCTCACGGTGATCATGAGAGGCCCTCTCCTGAACTCCATGACGTTGTCCCTCATGGGAGGGTGCTCGTTCCTGATGGGCTGTGCTGCTGTTCCGAATGTCTGTATGACATCATTTCCTATGTTACCAATTGCCATTTCTGATTCCTCGCAATTCGTTGATTTAAGAGGTTTAACACCAAAATCTAACGAATACGGGACGGATCGGATTGCAAAATGAATCTAAGAGTTGTAGTTTTCTGCAAGTCATGGCGTAGAGAGGTTGCTTAGCAACTTTCCCAGACCCTCCAAGATGGCGAATCACACATCTCGGCTGGGTCGGGACGTTCTGCATCACGTCCTCCACGCCATTCTCCTACCGCTTATGATTTTCAGAAACGAAACCCGTCTGCATTCGATTGATTGATATTGTAATAGGATTATTCACCCCATTACACAAGACAGTGGGGACCGTAGTCGAATGGATAACGAAATGATGGCTTGGATTGTTTTCATAATCATAGCACTCGTTTTGGTTGTCCTCGATCTGATCCTCCATCGCAAACCCGAGCACATACCGATGAAGAGGGCCCTCAAGGAAACGATGATATGGATCCTCGCAGCAGCGGGTTACGGCATATTCATCTTCATCACTTTTGGAAACGACAAGGGACTGGAATTCATCACCGCATACATCATGGAAGAATCGATGAGCATAGACAACCTGTTCGTGTTCATCATAATCTTCAGTCTCTTCTCCATACCAGACGAATACCAGCACAAGGCATTGTTCTATGGGATATTCGGAGCGGTGATATTCCGTCTGCTGTTCATGCTCATAGGCGTAGAATTGATGAAATTCCATTTCGTTATGTACATATTCGGAGCGCTCCTTGCCTATGCGGCCTTGAAAACGTTATTCGCCAAAGAAGAGGAAGAAGGAAAGAGCAAGATAGCTGAATTCATGAGCAAACATCTGAAGACCTCTCCAACACTGGATGGTAACAAATTCTTCACAAAAATAGACGGAAAGAAGGTCGCAACCCCTCTGCTCCTATGTGTGATCGTGATAGAATTCTCAGATCTGGTCTTCGCTCTGGACTCCATCCCCGCCGTATTAGCACTTTCAAACGATCTGCTCGTCATCTACACATCGAACATATTCGCCATCCTCGGACTAAGGTCGCTGTACTTCGCCATCAAGGGGGGATTGAGTTCCCTGAAGTATCTGAAGTACGGTCTGGGAATCATCCTCATGTTCATAGCCGCGAAACTTCTTCTTGTCGATTTCATCGAGGTCCCCATCATCGCATCCTTGGCCTTCATCGTCGGGGTGCTCCTCATCACGATCGTAGCTTCGCTGATGTCCAAAGACAAGGCTCCGACGGCCCAATAAACCGGCGTTCTCCGGACGTTCCGCCGGAAAAAGCGGTTTTACAAACTTCTGTCCAATCTGTCCAATCGGTAAAGAAAAGTGTCCGATTCCGAACATTGCGATTTTCCGCCAGTGCGACATAAAACTACCTAATTTTTGGTTATCTGGACACGTTCTAAATATCATGAAAAAACGTGTGGTAAGCATTGCCGAATCGAAGCAGGAAGGTATAGAATGGAAAAGAAGATGGCAATGATCCTGATGATTGCGGCCGTAGCGGCCGTATCGATTCTAGTATGTGTAACGCCGGGTTCTGACGCATCCGTGGATCCCGAAGATGAGACTGCAGGAGGCAGCATCTCGTGGATGCTAGTGAGTTCGAGCCTCGTCCTCCTGATGATCCCCGGACTAATCCTGTTCTACGGAGGGCTTCTCCGTAAGCAGAGCATGTCTGCGATGATCGCCCAATCCATGGGCGGTGCAGCAGTCGTTGGTCTGCTATGGGTGGTTTGCGGCTATTCTCTGGCGTTCGGAGGAGACGGCACCTTCGGCGATTTCTCCAGATTGTTCATGGATGGAGCCATAGACACCGCATCCGGCGGAAACATCTCAGAACTTGAATTCGCGATGTATCAGATGATGTTCGCGATGATCGCCCCATGCCTGTTCCTGGGAGCATGTGCGGAACGTATGAGGTTCCAAGCTGTCATAGCATACATGGCCGCGTGGTCCATCCTTATCTACGCACCTCTGGTCCATTTTGTTTGGGATGGCGGATTCTCCAGCATGTTCGGCGACTGGTTCCAAGGCCTGGACTTCGCAGGAGGTATAGCAATCCATCTTGCGGCCGCTATGGCCGGGGTGGTAGCGGTCAGATTCCTTGGACCGAGAAAGGAGCACATCCGCAAGCTCCCGTCCCATAACATCCCGATGGTATTCCTAGGAACAGGGATACTCGTGGTCGGATGGATGGGCTTCAACGGAGGAGGGTTCGGAACAGCGGACTCATACACAATCCATGCGGTCATCAACACCATAGTCGCTTGGTTAGGCAGTACCGTCACCTGGATGATCATCCAGTATTCGATGTACGGACGCGTCAGCACCGTCGGAATATGCACTGGTCTGCTGGCAGGCCTCGTTGCGATCACCCCCTGTGCAGGATACGTCGGGATACCTGCGTCCATATTCCTCGGGATATGCGGTTCCGTCGTGGGATACTACGCCATCAGCTATTTCCACAGCCTTAAGAAATTCGATGACGCCCTGGATGTGTTCGCACTGCACGGGTGCGTGACGATGTTCGGACTCTTAGCCCTCGGATTCCTGGCCGATCCGGCCGTTGTCGGAGAGGAGGCCGAAGGGCTGATATACGGAGGTTTCTCGCTCCTGGCCAGTCAGATAGTCATGGTGCTGTTCACAGTTGTGTACAGCTCGGCCATATCATACGTGATCCTGAAGGTGATATCACTCTTCATCCGTGTAAGTGTGACGCCTGAGGAACAGGACATGGGGCAGGATATCATAGAACACGGAGAACGTGCATATCAGTGAGGTGATGACATGAAGATGATAATTGCAATTGTGCGTCCCGAGAAGGCCCAGGATGTCAAGGATGCGATCCATGAGGCGGGATTCAACGGCATGACGATCACCCATGTTACCGGGCGCGGAAGACAGGCAGGTCTGAAGTTCGCCAACAGGTACGGGGAATTCGTCGTCGACGAGATAGAGAAGACGAAGTTCGAGATCGTGGTAGATGATAAGGATGTCAAAGCTGTGATCGACTCCGTATGCAAGACGGCAACCACAGGGAACCACGGGGACGGAAAGATAATCGTCCTGCCCGTGGAAGAGACATACACGATAAGCGATTTCGGTAAACTAGGGCCTGAGGGAAGTGACGATAAGGCCCCTGAGGAAGATCCCGCCAGCCCTTGAGATTCAACCTATTCCCCGGCCGAATGCCGGGCCCTTCCATTCGTAAAGACGGTTTAATCTGGTCAATAACTACCATACAATTATCTATGCACACTAAGCTCTCAAAGCGTGCTCTACTGGATTCCCGCTCTTGCGATAGCGCTGCTAGCTATCTTTGGTGTTTTCAGGATTTCCAGAGAATACGTTGAAGAATCCTATTCTCCGATACCGATCATCATCTCGCTGACAGTCGGCATAATCTGCTCGATGGCAGTCTCGTGTACTTTCGATGGACTGCTCTCGCCTGTGGTCCTCGGAACTCAGTTGGCGACCGTGGGCATGGGCGTCTTGCTCATCATCCTTTCAGTGGCAGGCGGTGTCAAAACGAACCTTCCAGGCATCGTGATGGGGCTTCTCGTCTCGGTACCAATCGTGATGATACTGATCGACCGGGCACCATATTACTGGATGACTGCAGTGGCTTCGATCGCCACCGTGGCCACGCTTCTATTCTGGAAAAAGGAGAACATCCAGCTCATCCTGGTTGAGACCGATGCCAGGAAGGTTCTGCCTGCCCCTGCTTTGATCGCGATCGCCACTGTCTCCTTGTGTCTGACAGTCTTGCTGTTCTGTACAGGATGCATGATTGCGATCGTGGAAGAATTCGCTCACCTCTCGGTATTCATAGGCTGGAGCTTGATGCTCATAATCATGGAAACCGCGATCACACTTTTCGTGGCGAAACGGATCTCTTTGAATAATGCAATAGCCCTTACCGTATACATCTGCGCATTGGATCTGTTCCTGGGCTTCTTAACATCGGTGGTGATGTGGGCATGAACACCGGAATTGCGATCAAAATAGCAATCCTTGCAGCCGTATCGGCGACAGTGATCATCTTGGCGATGATGACTGCCGTCCCTGAGGGGGAAGAGTCCTTCCCTGCTATACATATCGATACCGAGAACGGATCCGAAATCGTATCCAAAGAGGATTACATCGCATGCACAGTGGACCTTCTGGGTGATAGCCAGGAACTTTATGATGAACCTGCGAAGATCAAAGGACGCGGGAATACAACTTGGGAGTCCCCCAAGAAACCGTACAGCCTGAAGTTCGAATCCAAGACAGATGTACTGGGGATGAACGCTGCCAAGAAATGGGTACTGGTATGCAATTACTTCGACCAGAGCCTGTCCAGGAACTATCTGGCCTCATTGGTGGCCGACACACTTGACTGCAGCTCCAACATGGATTGCAGATTCGTTCATCTATACATCAACGGAGAATACCGCGGCTTGTATCTTCTGAGCGAAAAGATAGAGATCGGGAAGAACCGTGTCGACGTCAAGGACCCCGAGGGCCATATCGCATTCATAGTCGAGATGGACGTCCGTGCATCTGAGAAGGGCGTTGAGGGTACGGACTATTTCCTTGTGAATAAGATGCCTTACACAGTAAAGGATCCGGACTGTACCCCTGGACAGGTGGACGCGATCAAGAACGACATGCAATCCGCTTGGAAAGGGATAACATCAGGGAACTGGAACGAGGTGGAGAAATACATCGATCCGGAATCCTTCGCTTCCTCCTACATACTTCATGAGCTTTTCAGCAACGAGGACGTGGGCATATCGAGCTTCTATCTGTACATGGCAGAGGACAGCAAGCTGTACAGCGGACCTGCATGGGATCTGGACAGGACCGCCGGAAACGGGAACAGGTACTACTCACTTCTTCCCAACCACATGTATGCAGCGGAGACCAACATTTGGTACAGCGAACTATTGGAGTATCCGGAATTCAGAGAAATCGTGGCATCGAAGCTTTCAGAGTCGACCGATCTCATAAGGAAGAGCCTTGACGAAGGGAAAGCGTTCATCCTTGACCACAAGGGAGACTTCTACAAGAACTTCAACAGATGGAGCGTGATCGGCACCGTGTTGTCCGGATTGCCAGAACAGGCCGTCATCATGCACTGGGAGGAGCACGTGGATCTGGTGCTGGATGCTCTGGACAAGAAGCTGAATGCCATGACTGAGGTTTACTCTAATTCTCTAAGCTGACCTTCTTAAATACATACAGATCGCTCTAACGTCCGGTACTATGTCTGGGAATGGCGATAGACATGTTTTTGATGCTTTGGGGATGACGCGCATAGTCATAGAGAACGGAAAGGTCGTGGAAGTCGGCGAACCCGAGCTCAAGTACTGTCCCCTGTTCAAGAAACTGGTCGGCATGCAGGATATATCGCCTGAGAAGATCCGTGAGAACATAGAATTCCGCATCAGGGATTTCGGTTTCTGCACCGAGAACCGTGTGGTCCGTGCAAAGGACTACGTCACATTCGGTGTCTCTGAAATCCTGAGCACAGCTCTGGAGAAGCACCAGCTGGACGCCTGCGTCATAGCCGCGGACGGATGCGGGACCGCCATCATCACTGAACCTGCATTGCTGCAGGGTATGTGCGGAAGGATCTCCGGCCTGGTCGAGACATCCCCTCTCCAGGTAGTGTTGGATGCCATCGGCAGAGACAATGTCCTGGATCCGGAAACCGTGCCTCTGAACATGGTCAAAGGGGCCGATCTTGCCCATGAGAAGGGATACAAGAGATTCTCCGTAACAGTAGCGATCCCCGACGATGCGGTGACCATCCGTGAGAAGTATGGAGACAGCGTCGTGATAGTCGGTGTCCACACAAGCCATTCCACTTGCGACGGTGCCAAGAAGATGTTCGACAACTGCGATATGATCACCGCATGTGCCTCAGGACGCATAAGGGCGGAGGCCGAGAAGAGGGACGTATTGGTCGCGGGCAACAAGATTCAGATCTTCGGCGTGACCGATATCGGAAAGAAACTCGTGCTAGAGAAGCTGGAATCGATAGGTAAGAAACCATATCAGGGGGAGCCCAAGGATGAGCCCAGACCCCTGATGATGTATTGATCAAGCACCCTGTTGGGATAATCTGTCTCTGACCTTCATTAGGACTTTGCCAAGATTGTTCTCGCCTACTCCATCGACGATACCCCAATATGTGTCGCCGCAGGTGTTATTGTACTCCAGCTCTGCATCCCCAGTAGCCAGGAGCTTGTTGGCCAGATCGGGATACTGAAGGAACTTCTGCATCTGTACGTCCTCCATTACAGATATCCTCTGTTCCTCCCAACCGGGACGCGGAACCATCTAATCCGCGTAGACTCTGACCCTGGCAGGGTCAAGACCTGCGAAACGGGCACCATCCTCCCTATCAGCACATCTCTGAGACTGGTATGCGGCCTCGCTGTTCAGGAACTTCATTCCGTCATATTCAATGCCTATCGGATACCACTTGTTCAAGAAAAAGTAGTCTCCCCAGAATCTTTCGATCTTTTCCATATGAAACTCTCCTCTTTGGATGTATCATCCAAAATATTGACTACTCAATATAAAAATGTAGATTCTTCAGTAATCCGTTTACGCTTTCGGACAGAAATTAAGTATGAATCCGACAATTCAGGACCATGAAATTTCTATTGATCACCGATCTGCACCAGCACCACTCTGCGATGGGGTGGATCAACGAGGAGATCGAACAGTACAAGGTCGATTTCGTCATCCATCTCGGAGATGTCACCGACATGGGAACATCCGAGGATGCCGTAGAATTGCTGTCCAAGATTAAGGCGAAAGTTTACGTCATCCCCGGAAACTGCGACCCCAGGGACATGCCTGAGAAAATCAGAGATGTCGCAACAGACCTTCACGGAAAGAAGGTCACGATCGAAGGCCATGACATCGTAGGTTTCGGAGGAGGAAACAAGAGTCCCTTCGGTACACCTTTCGAACTGGAAGACGATGAGATCTATGAGGGAATAAAGGCCAACGCTTCGGAGGGAATGATCCTGATGACGCATGCACCGTCTTACGGAATGATGGATAAAATCATGTTGGGCATGCACGTCGGATGCAAGGGAATCACAAAGATCATCGAGGAATACCACCCGATTCTGGCGATGTCCGGTCACATCCATGAAGCGATCGGATGCGAGATCAAGAACGGAACTACATTCGTGAACCCCGGACCGGCAAAGGACGGCTACAGTGCTATCGTCACGGTCGAAGGCGACAAAGTAGAAGTTCAGATGCTCCGCCACAAAGGCGCCTGAACAAACATCAAACGGTCATGGCGATCAGAGTTCTCTCGCCATGACCAATGTGTATGAATGCTCATACAGATTCTTACCTGACGGTTTGAAACCTAGCGATTCGTAGAACGCCAGCGCGTTCCTGTTATCATGATTGGCCTCAAGATAGACACGTTTGCAGCCCATCTCCCTTCCCTTGTCCATCATGAATTCCATACACTTCCTTCCCAGACCTCTTCCGCGGTATTCTGGAAGAAGGTAGATCTTGCTGATCTCCAAGCCATTGTCCTCTTTGCCTGCGGACATCAGCCCTATTGTCTTTCCGTCCTCGACAATGTAAATGAAGAAATGTCCTCTAGACATGTCCTTGCGGATCTTGTTAGGTCCGATCCAATCATCGAAGATGTTCTCTGCTCTTTCCCTCCCGCCTAAGACTATGGGTGCATACGTGTCTACCCACATGTCATGAACGAACGCCGAGGCCTCTTCGGCATCCTCTGCGGTAAGGTACTTGAACTCCATGACACTGGATTCACTATTTGTCGTAAATACTATACGATTAGTAGGAATTAGAAATACGGATACCCCCTAAGGGTATATTTTAATAGATTCTCGACATATTGATAATCAGGAAAGAAGGAATAGACATGAAAAAGAGGCAAATCGCAATAGCTGCCGTAATTGTTGCAGCAGCAATCCTGGCATCCTTCGTGTTAACGACCGGAATTGAGACTGATTCAGAACAGACGATCATCGACGTTCTAGATTCTGGACCTCACCTTACGAACGATTCCGATCATCAGCCTAGTACCGCTGTGATAATCGGAACGGTCATCCTCATAGGTGCACTGGTGATACTGGAAAGGTATCTGTCGGCTTGAGGAAACCCTCGGTTTCCTCTATGTGATCGCAGATCCCTCTGCTCTCCATCCATCAGCTCGGAGACTGAACACC